>JAWBPL010000066.1:0-5246 GCA_038825025.1 Candidatus Woesearchaeota archaeon
CACCAGAAGAAGCTACCTATGTTTTAAAAGGTAAAAAAGTTTCCATAATTTTAGATACAGAATTTTGCAACAATGCAATAGAATTATCTAAAGAAAGTGATTTATTAATTTCTGAATCAGTTTATCCTGATGAACTTTACAATAAAGCTGAAGAATATAAACACATGACTGCAAAAAATGCAGCTTATTTAGCTTCAAAAAGCAATTCAAAAAAATTAATTTTAACTCATTTTAGCCAAAGGTTCAAAACAATAGAAAACATTTTAGAAGAGGCAAAACAAATTTTTCCAGAAACATATGCTTCTTATGATTTAATGAAAATAAAATTATAAAAAAATAATAAAGATGTGTTTATTAGATTAAAAAAATAAAAGATAAGAATCAAAAAAAAAATAAAAAAATAAAATGTCAAAACTAAAAGGCACAAGAGCAGAAAGAGAATTAATAAAAATGTTTTGGGCTAATGGCTGGGCTGCCATAAGAAGTGCTGGCTCTGGCAGCATGCATTATCCAAGCCCGGATATTTTAGCTGGAAATAAAATAAGAATTTTAGCAATAGAAGTAAAATTTACAACAGAAGACAAAAAATATTTTTTAGAAGAAGATAAAAAACAATTATTAAATTTTTCAGAATATTTTGGAGCAGAATCCTGGATAGCAATAAAATTTACAAACAAATGGGTTTTTGTGCATCCTGAAAACTTAACAAAAACAAAAGAAAATTATGTTTTTTCTATAGAAGATATTGAAAGCAAAGGTGTTTCTTTTGAGGATTTAATATCTTATTCTAAAACATAAATAATATAATGTTTTTGTAACTTTTTTTTCAATAATTAAGAAATTAAAGAATTTTTGATATATGAAAATTTATTTCTTGTTCTATATGCTCTGGCTTTAATATTCCATATTCACAAATAAAAGAAGTTATTTTTTCAGATTCTATTACTTCATAGCCAGAATTTTCATTTAAAAAAATATTATCTGAAGTATGCTTTAAAGAATGTGTTAAAACATATAGAGGACAATTTTGCTTTTTTATATATTCTGATAATATTTCAGAACCTTTTTTTGCGATTGCCTTATTTTTTATTATGCCTTCACAACCAAACAAACAAAAATCAACACTTTTTAATGCTTTTTTTATTTCAAGTGGTTCAAAAATCTTTATGTTTGCTTTAGATGACATTTTTTTTGAGAAAGTATCAGAAAAATCACAATTTAATACATTTATTTGCAATTTTTTGTTTTCTGTTATTTTTTTTAGTGATTCATAAATTAAATTATTTATAGAATGAACAAAAATAACAGAATTAGAATTTAGTTTTTTATCTAAGTTATTTATTAATTCTTGTTTTGATTTTTCAAAATATGAAAAAATCTTTTCTTTTTTATTTTTTGAAATCTCCATTAAATTATTAGGATGCAAATTAGTAAGAAAAAAATCAATAGAATTCTTTAAAACAAGATTGTGGGGCTCTTTTTTTAATAAAATTTCTTTTGTAATTATTAAATCTTTTATAACTTCTTGTTCGGGTTTGTTTTTTATCATAGAATAAAATAAAGAAATCGCAGATTTTGCAGAAAGATCTTGATTATAATAAGGAATTTGTTCAAAATCTAATAGTTCTTCCATTTTAATTAAAAAACATTTTTGAAAAAATATTTAAAATAAAGTAAAACAAAAAAAATTTTTTTCTAATTTTTTTTTACTTTTTTTTCTATTTCCTTTTCTTCTGCTTCTATTTCTTTTTCCAGTCTTTCAATCTTTATTTCCTCTGCTAAAACTTTTTGGACTAATTTTTCTATATTTTCATCTATTTTTGCCATTCTTCTTTCCATTAAAACTAAAATTCTTAAACTATAAACAATCGCTGCTAATGTTCCTACAATAATTACTAAAATTAATTGTTGCATTGCATAGGGGTCTGCCATTTTTTATACCTCTTTTTTATTTTTATTATAAAAGCATAATATAAAAATAAAACATAATTAAATATATCTTACTTAAAAAAACTATATAAAACTTTTGTTTTTAAAAAAAGAAAAAATTATTTTTCTCTAACAGAAGAAAGAAGTGTTTTTGCTAATTTTTCAGATTCTGTCCATATTGCCATTTCAAAAGTTGGATGTGTCTTTTCATCATCTGTTAAAATTATTGCAACATTTTTATTATCTGAAACACAAAACCTTGTTTCAGGCTTATCAATATTTTTTAAGTTTGCATAATTAGATAAAACATCTTGCTCTTTTTTTGTTTTTTCTGACAATGGTGCTGCAATGGTTATTTCTACACCAGATTCTTTTGCTTTTTTTAAATGCCTTAATAATTCATTTGATTTTTTTATTATGCCTTTTTCTGTTGTTGTTATATAAATATTTTGTTTTGCATTTTTAATTAAATAGGCTAAATAAGAATAAATATTTTCTTGCCCTTTTAATGTTCCTGTAATTTCGCTAGGGTCATTTGTTTCTATTCCTTGTGAATGTAAAGAAATTAATTCATTTAATATCTCGCTTTTTTTTAATTCCTCTAATTTTTTTTCCTCTTGTTCTGCATCTTGTTTTATTTTTTTCTTTAATCTTTCTATTGCTTCTTCTGGAGGCAAAGCAATATATTTTATTGGCTTGCCAACTTTTTGAGTAATAAATCCTTTTTTTTCTAAACTTTCTAAAACATCATAAGATCTGCTTCTTGGAACATTTGCTATATCAGAAAGCTCGCCTGCTGTTGAAACACCTCTAGAAAGTAATGCTGTCCATATTTTTGCCTCATAACTATTTAAACCAAAATCCTTTAATTTTGTCAATGTGTTTTTTTCTATTAACATTTCAATAAACAATAAAAAAGCAAATTATATTTAAATCTTTTCAATTTTGCTATTTTTTAGTAATAAAATATAACGAAACAAAAAAAGACATATACACCCTATTTTCCTATGGAGTTTTCTATTTTATTATTTCTTACTTATTTTGCTTTTTTTATTATTATTTGTTTTTAATAATTTAATATTATTTTCAATATTGAAAACAAATCAAACATTTTTTTTATTTGTTTTCCATTAGAAATTAACGGGTAGGGGGCATGTTTCCTTTATAATATAATTCATAGTATATAATTTTTATAACATAAATCTTTTTAAACCTTCATTTTCTTTTGTTTTTTATGTCTCAAAAAGGGCTTTCAAATTTTTTTGAAAAATATTTAGAAGACAATAAGATATTCAAAAACAGAAATATTTTGCAATCAAGTTATATTCCTGAAAATGTTTTACATAGAGATAATCAAATAAATACAATTGCTTCTGTTTTAGCTCCCTCTCTAAAAGGTTCTAAACCCTCTAATATATTTTTATATGGAAATCCAGGAACAGGAAAAACATTATGTATAAAATATGTTTCTAGGCAAATGCAAGAAATCATTGATAAAAAGCAACTTCCTGTTAAAATATTATATTTAAATTGTAAAATGAAAAGAATTGCTGATACAGAATACAGGCTTATTGCACAAATTCTTAAAGAAATGGGACAAGATATTCCAGCAACAGGCTTACCAACAGATGAAGTTTATAATATTTTTTATAACTTATTAAGTAAAGGAAACGATAAAATTTTAATTCTTATTCTAGATGAAATAGATCAATTAATAAATAAAGCAGGAGATGAAATTATATATAATTTAATAAGATTAAATAGCGAAATAAATAATGTTCAATTATCCTTAGTAGGAATAAGTAATAATGCTGCTTTTACAGAAGCAATGGATCCAAGAGTAAAATCATCATTAAGTGAAGAAGATGTTTTATTTACACCATATAATGCTTTGCAGATAAAAGACATTTTAAAAAATAGGGCAGAAAATGCTTTTTTTGAAAATGTTTTAGAAACAGGATTAATTGAAAAATGTGCCGCTATTGCAGCAAGAGAGCATGGAGATGCAAGAAGAGCATTAGAATTATTAAGAGTTGCTGGCGAAATAGCAGAAAGAAAAGGGTTATCAAAAGTTAGACTAGATCATTTAGATGAAGCAGAAGAAAAAATTGAAAAAGACAAAATTTTAGATATTGTAAAAGCACAGCCAAAACAAACAAAAGTTGCTTTATATAGTATTTTATATTTATTTGATTCATTCTCAAATAATTCAAATAACAATCAAAATAAGGTAATTTATACAGGAGACATTTATGAAATTTATAGAAAAATATGTATGAAAACAGATTTACGGCCATTAACTTTAAGAAGAATATCTGACATAATAGGAGAGCTTGATATCTTGGGAATAATTACAGCATCAATTGTTTTCAGAGGCAGAAATGGGAAAACAAGAGAAATAAAACCAATAATGAATCCAACATTAAAACAAAGAATATTAGATATTTTAAAAGAAGAGCTTGAACTATAATCTTTTATAATATAAAAAAGAAAGAAAAAAAAAATAAAAAATGAAAAAAATATTTTCTTCTATAATAGAAAATAAAATTCTTCCTTCATATGAAATATTAGAACAAAAAAACAACACAAAAAACACTTTAGAAGAAATATTTTCTGAAAATTTAAAGGATTTTTTTAATTTTTTAAATGAAAATAAAATATATATATTGACTAAAGAACATGTTTTTTCTTTTATAGAGAAAATAAAAAAAGAAAACGAAAATAAAAAAAATATAGATAAACAAGAAACAGATAATAATATAAAAAAAAGTAATAAAAATTGCGACATAGAAATTATAGAAAATTATTATGAAACAAATGCAAAACTTTCTGTAAATGATTTTGTAAATTTGTATAATAAAAGATTTTTTTTGCTTCAAAATATTTTAAAGCAAAGAAAAGAGCTTGAAAATGCAGTTTCAATAAAAAGAATTTCTTTTTTAGATGATAAGGAACAAGTTTCTTTTATAGGGATTGTTTCTGAAATAAGTTATACAAAAAACAACAATTTAATTTTGGTTTTGGAAGACAACACAGACAAAATAAAAGCAATCATAACAAAAAACAAAGAAAAAGATACAAATTTTAAAGAAATAATTTTAGATGAGGTAATTGGCATAACAGGAACAAAATCTGGCGATATTGTTTTTGTAAATTCTGTTTTTTTCCCAGATGTTCCTATAACAACAGAACTTAAAAAAACAAACATAAAAGAAAGTGCTGTTTTTATTAGTGATATTCATATTGGTTCTAAAGCATTCTTAAAAAAGGAGTTTGAACTTTTTATAGATTGGCTTTGTGGAAAAACAGAAAACAAA
>JAWBPL010000067.1:0-5196 GCA_038825025.1 Candidatus Woesearchaeota archaeon
CTAAATTTATATAAAATAACAGATGGAAATAATCCTTCAATATTTACAACAGGGCCAGTAAGTTTAGCAATTGGAACAGAAAACAGCCCTTGGGACATTGGAGATGATAATATAAACCCTAGATTTGGAATCACAATAAATAATTTATGGGAAGAAGGTGGCAAAATTTCAAAATTAAAAACAATTTATTTAAAAGTGCCAGAAACTTTTGATATTATTGAAAATACTTGCACTGGAATTTCAGTTGAATCTGTTTCATCTACTGATGAAGAAAAAGAAAAGTCATTAAAAACATATAAAATCCCTGTTTCAGATATTGGAAATATTGAAAACCAATTAACATTTATTTGTTTAATGGAAATAGATAAAAAATCTTTGGATAAAACACCAATAACAACAAGGTATTTAAAATCTCAAATTGTTTATGATTATGAATTAATTGAAAAAATTCAATTAAATATTGAAAAAAAGCCAGAAGTTGAAATAGAAGATTCTTTTAAAGATGAAACACAAAATAATTAATTTTTTTAAAAAAAAGTTTATAAAATTTTTATTAATATTTTTTTTGATAGTTTTTACTTCATGCTCAACAACAAATTCTAAAAGTTTTAAAAAAACATTATATACAGGAACAGAAGGCATTGTATTAAATGTTTATTCTAATTTGCCTGAATCTGTTTATGAAGGCGAGCAAGTCAATTATATATTAAAAGTAATAAATAAAGGGCCATATGAAGTAAAAAATGCTAAAGTTTTATTAACATTAGAAAAAGGCTATTTAGAATTTTCAGATGGTTCAAACATAAATGAAATAAATAATGTAAATTTAGAAGGCAAAACATTAAGCAATAACTTTGATGATTTTTTTGTGGTTGAAAAAACAATCAAAACAAAAAAGATTGATGCACAAAGCGAATATCAAGAAACTAATATATTAACAAGTTTTTGTTATGATTATGGCGGCATTTTAATAAATGATGTTTGTATTGATACAGACCCTTATAATTCAAAATCAACAAAAAAAACATGCAGTTCTGGAAATCTTGAATTTAAAGAAGGGCAAGGAGGGCCATTAAAAATTTCATTGATTGAAACAAAGATATTGACAGATGATAATTATATAAAGCCGCAATTTAAGATAAATTTTGAAAATGTTGGAAATGGAATTGTAATAAAAAAAGGCTCAATTGATAAAGTTTGCAATAAAGATTCATTGGCTGAAGATGTTTATAATGTAATAAATTTAAAAGAGATTTCTTTTTCAAAATTTACAAAAAAAGACTTTGAATGTTATCCAGACGAATTAAAATTAAAACAAGACCAAGATTCAATTACATGTACTTTGAAATCGGGCTTATTGACAAAAAACCAGCCAAGTTTTTTAACACCTTTAAGAGTTGAAATTGAATATGGCTATTTTATAACAGACTCAAAAAATATTAAAATAAAGAAAATATTAAAATATTGAAAATGAAAAAAAGAATTTATACAAAATTTATATATCTAAAAAATAATTTTATAATATTTAATTTTATAATATTTTTTCTTGCTTTGGTTATGCTTAATTCTTGCACTTCTAATAATAGTTCTTCATCTGGAAAAAACATAAACTGGAGAACAGGAACAGATGCATTAATTATGAATTTTAATAAAGATAATCCGCCAACAGAGGCAATAAGCACTCAAAATTTAAATGTTGTTGTTGAGTTTTCTAATAAAGGAGCTTATAATATTAATGATTTAAAATTTTATTTAACTGGCTATGATCCTAATATTTTATTTGAAAGTTCAGTTCAAACTTCAAACCCTATTTCTTTAGAAGGAAAAAGCTTATATGTTCCTCAAGGAAGCCAAACAGAATTTATAACATGGAAAACAAAAATAAACAGCCCTAAAAACACAGATTCTTTTAAGCAAGATTTAACAGTAACTGCATGCTATCATTATAAAACAATAGCAAATCCAACACTTTGTATAGAGCCTCAAACATATAGTAATGCAAATCAAAAATGTAAATTTATTGTTCAGGATTTAGGCAGTAGCCAAGGAGCACCAATTGTTATAAATTCAATAAATCCAAAAACAACAGATGATACAGTTTATTTAGAAATACAATTTAGCAATAAAGGAAAAGGCAGTGTTTTTTCTGGCAATAATAATAATTGTTATAATAGTGTAGATATAAGAGATATTGATTCAATAAATTATATTAAAGTTACAAGTTCAGGAACATCCTTTAAATGTAAGCCAGAAGGAAAAATAAAATTAGATAATGGCAATGGTTTTGCAATATGTGAAGCTCCTATAAAAACTAATTCATATTATATAACACCTATAAATATAGAATTAGATTATAGTTATAGACAAACAATTTCAAAAACCTTAACTATAATTAATATGAAGTAAAAAAAATAAAATTAAAAATTTAATATAAATAAAAAATCTAAAATTTTAAAAATAAGGTGATAAAATGAAAAAACTAAAATTTTTTTTTGCTATTTTTTTGTTGATTTTTTTATATGCTTGCGATGATACAAATAATCAAAAAGCAGGAAAAGACACCCCTTTTATTGGAGGCCAAAGTGGCTTGTCAGTTCAATTTTTAGATGATGCACCACCATCAGAAGTTTTTGACAGAGGGCAATTTCCTTTTAACATTGAATTAAAATTGTTAAACCAAGGAGAAGCAGAAGTAAAAAAAGAAAATGTATTAGTAAAAATTTCAGGCTTAAATCCAAGTGATTTTGGAAAAACAGAATCCTTTTTTATAAAAAACAGCATAGATGAAGATATATTAGCCATGTATAAAGATTTTGAAGGAAATTTAATTAAGCCTAATGATGTAATTGTAACTTTTTCTAATCTAAATTTTAAAGATACTTTGACTGGAAATTTTAAAACAAAAATAAGAGCTGATGTTTGTTATAATTATAATACTCAAGCAATAACAACTGGCTGCATAAAACCAGATCCTGTTAGGGAAAATCCAAATGATATATGCACAGTAAAGGAAGCAAAAACAATTTATAACTCTGCTGCTCCAATTCAGATAGAATCTTTTGAGGAATTACCAAGTGGAACAGATAAAGTAAGATATATTTTTAAAATAAAGCATGTCGGATCTGGAAAAGTTTATAGCCCAAATTCAAAATGTCCAGAAACAAGGGAAAGCTTAAATAAATTATATTTTAAATTATGGTTCCCTGGTGAAGCTTCTATAGACTTTACTTGTGCTGGCTTAGAAGGTGGCCAAGCTAAAGAAGGCTATGTTATTTTAAGAGATGGAGAAGCCACAATAAGATGCACACAAAACCAAGTAAGCAATATTGTTTTTAGCCAACGGATGCAAATAAAATTAGATTATGATTATATGGAATCAACAGATAAAGAATTATTAGTTAAAAAAAGCGATTAAATTTCTTTTAAAAATCTTTTTTTTTATTTTTTTCTATAAATATATCAGCAAATTTTTCTTTTAACTCATTTTCCCTTTCATAATATTTTTTTTTGATTTCTTTTAATTCATTATAATATTTTTCTAAATCTTCTGTCAAGGAATTTATTTTTTCTTTATAAGATAATTCTTTTTTTAGGAATTCTTTTGCAATGAGTTTTAAGTTATCTTCAAATTTATTTTTCAATTCATTTGTTTTTATTTTTAAAATTTCATTATTTGCTAAGCTGTTTTTTTCTAGAATTTCAATTTTTTTTAAGAATTTCTGATTTAACAAAACAATTTTTTTTATTTGGTTTTCTCTTTCTTTTAATTTTTCGCTTAACTCTTTATTTTTATTAGCTAAAATTAAATTTTTTTGCTTTTCAATTTCATAATTTTTGCCAATGTTTATCTTTTTAAGCTCATAATCTTTTAAAATATCTTTGCTTTTTTTTTCTAATAAAAATTTATTGTCTTTATATTCTTTTAAGATTTTAAATAATTTTTTTTCAAATTCTAGCTTATTTATTTCATGATTGTGCTTTAATAATAATTGTAAATTTTTATTGTCATTTATTGTCTTTTTCGTAAGCTCAAATAAAACAGAATATCTTTTTTTTAAGTTATTATTTTCTTGTTTTGATTTTATTAATTCTCTAAAAATTTTTTCAAAATATGCTTTATATTTTAATAAAAGTTCTGTTTTTGTTTTTTCTTTTATGTCTTCTTTTTCTTTTAAGAGTTTAGTTAATTCAAGAAATTTTTTTTTATAGTCATAATTTAAGATTTTTTGATTTTCCAAAAGAATTTTTTTTAATTCATTATTCTCCTGTTCTATTTTTTTAAAAGATTCAATATTTATTAAAAGTTTTTTTAATACTGCCTCTGTTGATTCTAAAGAATTCTTTTTAACAAAAGATTCTTCTTTAAAATCTCTTTCTAAATAGTTTTCAGACATTATTTACCTCTTTTTTATAAAACTTTTTGAAATCACATAAAAATTAAATAACACAAAAATTAATTTGATAAAAGTGCAATTCCTGACAATAAAGCTTCTAATTGAATAAATTCATCACTGCCTTCAACCATTCTGAATTCTATTTCTCCGCAAAGTTTAATCATTTCTAATTTTTTATTATTATCAATAGTTAATTTCCATATTTGTTCTTGAATTTGTTTAATTATATCTAAACCTGATAAGCCGTTTTCAAGCATCAAATCTAAAAGCATTTTTCTTGCTTTTAAAAAATCAGTTGCTGAGGTTTCTAAAATTTTTAAAACATCTTCAGGCATTGCTTGAGAAGCAATAGAATAAATCACTTTATCGGTTATTATTTCAGAAATAGCACTAGAGCTTTGTAATATATTTTCAACTTTTCTGCAATCACCATTTGAAATATTATATAAAGCTTCTTTTGCTTCATTTGTTATTTTAAAAGATTCGTTTTTTGCTATTTCATCAATTATTGAAAAAATATTTTCTTTTTTTAATGGCTTGAATTTAAAAACAGCACATCTGCTTTGAATAGGGTCAATAATTTTTGATGAATAATTGCATGATAAAATAAATCTGCATGTTTTTGTGTAATTTTCCATTGTTCTTCTTAATGCTTGCTGTGCCTCTTTTGTTAAAGCATCGCATTCATCTAAGAATATAATTTTGAAAGGAACATCGCCAATAGATTTTGTTCTTGCAAAATCTTTTACTTTTATTCTGACAACATCAATGCCTCTTTCATCAGAGGCATTTAATTCTAAAA
>JAWBPL010000068.1:0-5116 GCA_038825025.1 Candidatus Woesearchaeota archaeon
TTCGTTATTAATTTATTGGGTGGGTCTTATTATGCAATTTAATAGTAAATATATTAATTATGTTAATAAATCAATAAAAGTAATCTTTATTTTTTTAATTGGTATATTATTTGCTTTTAATGTCTATTCAACAACATATTATGTTGATTCAAATAAAGGTTCTGATTCTAATAATGGCTTATCTATAAATTCTGCTTTTAAAACAATAGACTATGCTGCATCAAAATTAAACAATAATGATATTTTATATATAATGAATGGCACTTATTACTTAGATTCTAAAATAAGATATGAATTTAAAAATTTTGGGAATACTATAATAAGTGGTTATCCTAATCATAAACCTACAATTAAGCAAAATATCCACCAATTTGAAAATCCAAGTTCAGGAACATGGATTAAATCAAATGAAGCAGGGAATATATGGTATACAGTTTATGATTCTCCTAATAATATGTTTATAGCACAATACTCAGATACAAAAACAAGTTTATTAACTTATGAAAGTTTCACGGAATTTAAAAATTTAAATAAGCCAGATGGAATTTATTATGATAGTGCTTCAAATAAATTATATATAAAATTTAAAGATACAAGCAAAAACCCAAATAACATAAGATTAATAATAAGCAAGGAAATAGCTTTTGAATTATATGATGTTGATGGCTTGACAATAGCAAATTTATCAATAATAGGAGCAACAAGATGCATTAATGTTGATGCTTCTTCTAATATAAATATTGAAGGAATTACATGTTTGGGGTCATTTTTTGGAATTAGTGTAAAAACATCAAGAAATGTTAAAATAAATAAAAATACAGCTTATATGAAAAGAGATCCAAGTTTTACTTATTACGATATGAAAAACAGGCCTTATGAAACAACAGGAATATTCTTGCAAGATAATTATGAAGGCATTGTTGTAAAAAATAATAAAGTATATGGTCATTTTAACGGTATTTTAGTTTATAGCACTTCCAAAGGCAAGCATTCAAATATTGATGTTTCATACAATACTATTTATGATATATATGATGATGGCCTAGAAATAGAAGATTATTGCAATGGTGGAAAATTTCATAACAATGATATAAAAGACACATTTGTCGGTGTTTCATTATCGCCGGCAGATGCCTCTGAAAAAAGATGTTTTTTAACAGATAATTTAATAATTCCAAACAAAGCAATAAAATGGGATTCATCAGGAGCAATTTATGAAGGCGAATGCTATAAAATTATTAGCCCTGGATTAATGCAAAACTGGAATGTTTCAAAAAGCACATGCATAGGCAGAGGTGTTTATTCTATTGAATATGAATCAAGCCCTCAAAGAAATAATATCTGGGAAAATAATATTTTTTACTCAACTGATCAAAAATTGATTTTAAAATCAGGCTTATCTGGTAATGGTGTTTATTATAATAATAATCTTTATTATAGAACAGATGGTGGTGTGATTTTTCAATACTGGAATTCAGATTCTAACAATAGGGAGTTTTTCTCATTATCAGATGCTTTAAGCAATTCTTTATGGGATGGAAAATGGGACACAAAAAGTAAAAATGAAAATCCCTTATTTAATGATATTTCAAAAAAAGATTTTAGGCCGAAATCAAACAGCATTGCTTGTAAAATGTCTACTACTGGAAGTTATGTGGGTGCTTTTCCATGCATTGGAAGCACAACAACAAACAGCACAAAAAATACCTCTAATACATCTAATACAAATGCTACAAGCAGTACAAACACAACAAACACAAATAATAATCAAACAACCAATCAAAATAACTCAATAATTGAAAATCCTATTATAAGCTGCAATTTAGAAAATAAAACAATAAAAAAAAATAATAATTTAACAAGAGTTTATGATTTAAAATCATGTTTTAATGATCCTCTAGATAAAACTTTATCTTATACAGTAGTAGGTGCAAAGAATATAAAATTTATAACTGATATAAATGCGATGGTTTCTATTTATCCTAATAAAGATTGGGTTGGCGAAGAAACTGTTTATTTTAAAGCATATGAAGGAAACAGAAGTGCAAACACAAACAGAATTACTATAAAAGTGATAAATTCACAAAGTTCAAATAACAGCCAAAACAAAACAAATAATCAAACAAACCAAAATCCAAAAGAATATTGTGGAGATGGCATTTGCAATAATAATGAAAACTGCCAAACTTGTTCTAATGATTGCAGTTGTGCTATTGTTGAATCTTCAAGAAGTTCATCATCTGGTTCTTCAGGTGGAAGCTCAAAATCAAGTTCAAACATTCCAATGATAAAAACAAATAATACCAATTTAAATGAGAATAATCAAACAATAAATAACTCAAATTTAAATAATGGCTATGAAAATATAATAGTTACATCAAACCAAATAGATTATAATGAAACACCAATTGATTTATTTAATGATGATAATCCAAAAAACACAATAACAGGCAATTTAATTAAAATAAATGATTTTAAAAATTATCAAGAAGCAAATTTAAAGAACATATTGCCTTTAAGTTTAATATTATTATCAATCTTATTGTTATTTAATGTTGCAAAATTAGAAAAATCAAAAGAAATTCTAACAAGTGCTAAGAAATTAAATTCATTTTCAAATAAATTAAATAAACTATCTTTAAGCAATTTTTTAATAAAATTTAAATTTTATTCAAAGAATTTGATTATTATTTTCAGTGAAAAATCAACAAAACTATTTAATTATTTTATAAAACTATTTAATTATTTTACAAATATTTTAACAAAATCCTTTTCACTTTTATCTTTAAATATAATAAAAAGTGCAACTATTAAATTGTTTAATTTTAAATTTTTTAATTATTTAAATTCAAAAGTATCAATTTACTTAAAAAAAGAATTAACACAAACAAAAAAGGTTTTTTCTGAAAAAAGCATAATTTTAACAGATGAAATCAAGAAAACATGGATTAATTATTTTAAAGACTGCGAAAAAATTGGCTTTAGTTTAAAAGAAATAAAAGAATTTTTGTTATTTGAAAAAGGTTATGATAAAAATTTAATTGAAATTTTATTAAATGAATATGAAACTTTTAAATACAACACAAATAATGTATTAGAAGAAGATTAATATTATAATATTTAAGATATTTATTTTTAAAAATATAAAAAAAATATAAAAAAAGTGTAAAAATTATATAATGCTTTGAAAAAATATAAAATGAATAAAAAAGAGGGAAATGAAACAAACAAAAGAAATAAAAAAATGGTTTCATTATTTAGAATATCTTTATAATAGTGGTTATTCTAAAGCAGACATAAAAGAACATTTAAAAAAATTAAATTATAATGACGAGCAAATTATATTAATATTTAATGAATACAAGAAAGAAAAAGAAAATAAAAAAACAACTAAAATTATAATAAGCATAATAATATTATTTTTGTTTTTAACTTCTGTTTTATTTTTTAAAAAACCAGAATTAACAGGCAATATAGTAAAAATTATTGGTTCTGGTTTAGGTAATAAATATTATGTTGATCCTCTTAATGGTTTAGACACAAATAACGGATTAAGCCCTCAAACAGCATTTAAAACATTAAATTATGCTTTTAAAAAAATTAATTCAGGAGATATAATTTATTTAATGGATGGAACACATTACTTAAATACTAGTTTAAATTTAAACAATAAATATTTTGATAATGCTGTTGTTATTACTGGATTAAATCAAGGAAAACCTATTTTAAAGGCAAACATACAAAAATTTGAATTTCCTAACAATGTTTGGCAAAATGTTAGTTTTAATAATTTAAATTTATGGGCTTCTGATTATGATACAACAGATACTATTTTTATAGCATATTATGAAAACAGAACAAACCTTTTTAGCTATAACAAATATGAAGATTTATTAAATTCATCAAAACCAGAAGGCATTTATTACAATATAAGCAATAAAAAAATTTTAATAAGATTTAAAGATATAACTAAAAATCCAAACCAAATTAGCTTAATAATTTCTCATAGAATACCTTTTTATTTCACAAATGTTAAGGGAAATGGTTTTGTAATTTCTGGCTTAAATATTGAAGGTGCTGTTAGATGTGCCTATATTTATGGAAGCGACAATATCTTAATTGAAAACAATACTTGTGTTAATGGCTTAAAAGGATTTGATGTAAGAGGAACAAGCAATATTACTATATCAAACAATTTAATATATATGAAGCCAGGCGATTTTACTTGGAAAGATATGAAATTAAGCTTAATGGAGACAAGTGCTATTTACATGGAAGATAATTTAGAAGATGTTAATGCAACTTTTAATGAAATTTATGGCTATTTCAATGGAATTCTAACTTATTCAAAAGCATTAGATAAATTCTTTAACATTGATGTTTCTTATAACACAATTTATGATATTTATGACGATGCTATTGAAATAGAAGATTTCTGTAATAAAGGAAGTTATCATCATAATAATATTAGCGATGTTTTTGTCGGTTTTTCATTGTCGCCAGCAAGGGCATTGCAAAATAAATGCTACATCTACAATAATTTAATAATTCCAGATAAAAACCTAAAATGGGACAATAAAGGAAATTATTATTATGGTGAATGCTATAAAATAGTAGATGATTTGCCTGCTGGTTATATGGATTATCATCACAATACTTGCATTGGCAGAGGCATATATACAACAACAACAAAAACAAGAACACAAGTAAATAGCACATGGAAAAACAACATATTTTTTTCAAACAACCAAAAGTTAATAGAAAAATCTGGTTTATCAATTGATGGTGTTTTCTTTGACTATAATTTATATTATAGAAAAGATGGAAATTCAATTTTCAAATATTGGAATAGCGATACAAGCACTATTGAATTTAGCTCATTAACATCAGCAAAAAATAGCAATCAATGGGATGGAAAATGGGATTTAAACAGCTTGCAAACAAATCCTTTATTTATTGATGAAGCAAATTATGATTTTAGATTAAGGGAAAATAGCCCGGCTTGTTTTATGTCTGACACAAATAGTTATGTTGGTGCATTTCCTTGTTTAAATCAAAATAATAATCAAAATAGCCAAAACAATCAAGAAAACAATAGCCAAGAAATAAATAATAT
>JAWBPL010000069.1:0-4873 GCA_038825025.1 Candidatus Woesearchaeota archaeon
AGAAAAAATTACAAGAAGAATTAAAAGCAAGAAGAGAAGAATTCTTAGCAAAAGCAAAACAAATACAAGCACAAATGACAGGAAAAGAAAACAAAGCAATTAAGAATGCAATGATAGAAGCTGGAATTCCAAATGAAATAATAAAAGAATTAATTCCAGATGAAAAACCTGCACAAGGAGCAGGAGCAAAAAAGAAATAAATTAAAAACTTTTTAATTTCTTTTATTTATTTTAATTTAAACTTTTTTATATTCCAACATAAATTATTTTTAATAGTAATAAATTATTTTTACCAGTCATAACTTATTTTTACAAAAGTATAATTAATCACTAAATATATAGATACTTTCTTTTTCCTCATTTGATAACTGGTTTATTCTCATAAGTAAAATATCATAAACAAAGGTTATTTTTGTTGAAAAAATTATCTTAACTATTTCTTCATACATATCTCTTTTATATTCTATAATTATTTTTTCCTCACCTGATTGAAATAAAAAACTTCTCATTGTTTCATCTGCATCAGTTAAAGATATTAATAAAAATTTTTCAAACCCAATATTTTCCAAATATTTTTGTGCTTCTTGATATATTTGTAATAAAACTTTATTCTCTTTTATTGACTTAATATTTATTTGTTTGTTTTGTTTTAACATAAGAGTAGTAAATAATATTTACTATATAAAACTTTTGTTTTTTTATTACTAAATAGTAGTATAAATTTAAAAATAAAAAATAAAACAAAAAAATTCAATAGAAAATCTTATATAGTAATAATTATTAATAATAAGAGAAAGGAGGCTTAAAATGAAAAAAACTGAAAAAAAAAATAAACACCAAGAACATAAAGATTATAACACAATAATTCAATCAAAAAAAGAAAATTATGATGAAGACAGAACTACAAAAAATGAAAAACACGAATGTACTTTTATGTTAGATTCTACAAAAGTAGGAATTAGTTTAGGTTTGTTATTTGGTTTAAAAACTGTATTATTAGTCGTTTTAAACACATTATTTAATGGTTGGGGCAATGCAGTAATAAATTTATTAAGTAATTTATTTATAGGCTATGAATCAAGTTTTAAAGGTGCTTTATTAGGTTTAATATGGGGATTTTTTGATGGATTTTTTATTGGTTATGTGTTTGCAATGATCTATAATTCATTAAAAGAATGCTGTAAAAAATAGAGCTAATTTAAATTCATTATTTATTTTTATTCTTTTATTTATTAGGTTTTCTAAAATCACCAATGCCTTCTTCTGGTAAATGTGAAACACCGGCTCAAAAATGTGGGGCTAATAATGTAGTTATTACTTATAATCCAGGAACAATAGAAAATAAATATACTCCTTTTATTAAAAGTCAAACACAATGCCAACAAGGTACAGTTTGTTCTAACGGTGCTTGTATTTCAAGTAGTGTTAGCACTGTTTCTGGTCCAGAAACAGCATGTAATGTTCAAGAATCATTACCTTCTATTTCATATCAATTTGATACATCAACAAAATCATTCGTGTCAAAAAAAGCAACAACAATTCCACCAGTAACATATTTTGCGATATATGGTAAACCAGACAAAACTCAATTTAGACCTGGCGAGCCAATAACAATTTCTGGTGTTAGACAAACAACAGCAACAGCAATAAGAAATCCAGGTATGTTAGTTACAATAACAGGATCTTTGGTATATGTTAATAATAAAAGAGTATCTTTAATAGGAAGCAAAACAGCACCAAAATCACAATATGTTGTTCCATTAAAAAAACAATTATTTCCTGAAAATTGTGGAGGTAATATTCCTGTAACTATAGCACAATCTTTAGTTTTTGACAAAGAAGGTTTAGATAAATACGAAGCAGTAGAATATGATGTTTCATTTCAATTAGCTAGGAAAAAGACAGCTAAGGAAGTTGTAAGTTATGAACAATTAAAAGAGAATTTGATAAAATTAGTAAATTAACTTTATTTCTTTTTTTAATATTTCTCAACCATTAGGATTTGGAAGATAAATTTATATATAATAACTAGTACTCCTACTAATAAATATAAAGGTAATTAAACTGAAATTAAAATGTGGGTGTGGTTGGGAATGGGTATATAGGGGTAAGAAAACATTATATGCAACATGCCCAAATTGTTTAAAAAAAGTTAAAATAAAAGGAGGAAAAAATGAATAAATATTACAAAGTTAGTTCTTACGAAGCAACAAATCCAAAAAAAGTTTTATTGCTTTATTCAGGCGGATTAGACACAAGTTGTATTTTAAAATGGATACAAGATAAGTATAAAGCAGAGGTAATAACATTAACATTTGATTTAGGACAACAATCAGATGATTTAGAAAAAATAAAACAAAAAGCACTAAAATATGGTGCAAAAAAAGCAATAGTATTAGATGTAAAAGATGAGTTTGCAGATAGATATTTAAGCAAGGCAATTAAAGCAAATGTCAGTTATCAAGGAGATTATAGAATTTCTACAATATCAAGATATATAATGGCTGAAAAAGCAGTAGAGATAGCAAACAAAGAAAAATGTGATACAATAGCACATGGTTGTACGGGAAAAGGCAACGACCAATTAAGGTTTGAAAGTTCTATGGTTGTTTTAAATCCAAATATAAAAATATTAGCACCTGTTAGAGAATGGTCTATGGGTAGAGATGAAGAAATTGAATATGCTAAAAAAAATGGAATAGAAGTCATACAGAAGGCAGATTTTCCATATTCAAGTGATGATAACATGTGGGGCATTACATGGGAAGGTGGTGAAATAGAAGATAATAATGCAGTTCCTATGATAGAGAAATTTGTTGCTATGACTTTACCAGAAAATGCTCCAGATAAACCTGAATATGTTGAATTAGAATTTGAGAGAGGCATACCTATAAAATTAAATGAAAAGAAAATGAAATTATCACAATTAATAATTGAATTAAATAAAATAGGAGCAAAACATGGAATAGGTTTAGTTTATATGATAGAAGATAGAGTAGTTGGATTAAAAGTAAGAGGTGTTTATGAACATCCAGCAGCACACATCTTAATTGAAGCACATAAAAAATTAGAATTATTTATAAGCACAAGAGAAGAAAATGAATTTAAATCAATAGTTGATTTGAAATGGGGATATTTATGTTATGGAAGTAAATGGTTTGACCCTTTGATGAATGATTTAGATGCTTTCATAAATAAAATGAATAAAAGGGTCAATGGAAAAGTAAAAGTTAAATTATACAAAGGAAAAGTAGATGTAGTTGCATTTGACAGTCCTAATAAAGTGTATAGTCAAAAATTAGCAACTTTCAATAAAAACATGGATTTTAACCAAAATTGCAGTCCAGGGTTTATTGAAATATTTACATTACAAATGAAGATGGCAAATCAAGTTAAAGATGATAAAAATGACAATTAAAAAAATATGGGAAACCAAAAAAACTAAATTAAATGAAGATATTGAAAAATATACTATTGACAGCGATTACATTATTGACAATTATTTTATACCTTATGATATTAAAGGCAGTATAGCACATGCCAAGATGTTAGAAAAGATAAAAATTTTAAAAAAATACGAACTAATTCAAATTGAAGAAACATTAAAAGAATTAACTGAAAAATATGATAGAGGCGAATTTAAAGTATTTAATGAAGAAGATTGTCATTCTGCGATTGAAAATTATTTAGTTAAGAAATTAGGTGTTTTAGGTAAAAAAATACACACAGCAAGAAGTAGAAACGACCAAATAATGTGTGCTTTAAAATTATTTATGAAAGACAAACTAAAACAAATAATTGAGTTATGTTATTTTTATTCATTACATTTACAAAACTTCAATAAAAAATATGGTAAAATAAAAATTATTGGCTATACACATACAAGAAGAGCAATGCCTTCTACAATTGGCTTATGGATACAAAGTTTTATTGAAAGTAATGAAGACAATATAAAATTTTTAGAGAATGTTTATGAAATATTAGATAGCAATCCATTAGGAACAGGTGCAGGATATGGTTTACCTATTTATGTAGATAGAGAACTAACAACAAAAGAATTAGCTTTTAGTAGAATACAAGAGAATCCTGTTTATGTACAAAACTCAAGAGGTAAAAACGAAGCAATGTTTATTTATGCTTTATTAAATGTAATGTTAGATTTAAACAAATTAGCAACAGATATAATATTATTTTCAACAGACGAGTTTGGTATTTTTGAATTAGGTGAAGAAATAACAACAGGAAGCAGTATAATGCCTAACAAAAGAAACCCTGATGTATTAGAAATAATGAGAGCAAAATCAAAAGAAGTTGAAAGTAATTTGTTTAAAGTTTTAAATATTTATCAAAACCTTCCAAGCGGTTATAACAGGGATATGCAATTAACTAAAAAAACGATTGTAGAAAGTTATGAAATTACAAAGGATAGTTTGAAAATAATCAAAATTGTTTTAGAAAACACAAATGTTAATGAAAAAAGATGTAATGAATTAATGAAAGATAAAAATATAAAAGCAACTGAGAAAGTTTATAAATTAGTTAAAAAAGGCATTCCTTTTAGAGAGGCATATAAAAATGTCAAAAGAAAATTATTTAAAGATAATACTTGAAATTTTTAAAACATATTATCTTGTTTTCATTTTAATATTACTTTCATCATTTAAGATTTTTGACAACACAAAGAATTAAATATAGTATGTAAAGAGATATAGACAAGTTGCTCCTATCTCTGCATCGCCATTATTCTTAGCTAATCTAATAGATATATCTTTTCTGTTTCATTTGAAGAATATTCTGTATCATCTATAAAAACCATGCCTTATGGTGACACAACAGACGATAATATATTTTGTGTTGTTTTATGTGATAAAAC
>JAWBPL010000070.1:0-4748 GCA_038825025.1 Candidatus Woesearchaeota archaeon
ATTAATAAATAAATTGAAGCATAAAATAATAACTTGCTTGGCAAAATTGCTGCTCCTATTAAAACTAAAACAGTTACAAAATCAAAAGTACCTAAAGTTCTAAATAGCATATTAATAAAGAAAAAAATAAGATTTAAATATGTTTTGTTTAAAAATTATTAATCATTAAATTATTAAATAATATTATTTTTTTAATTACTATGTTTTGCCCTGTTTGTGGAAAAAAGTCAAATGGATTTTGTGAAAATTGCAAGCCAATTGAAGAATTAAAAGCAAAAGATATTTTAATTAAAATTTGCTCTAATTGTGGCAAGTTTTTTAAAAATAATAAATGGAATTCTTATAATTTTGAAGAAGGTATAATAAACATTGCAAAAGATAAAATAAAAGATAATGTTGAAATAGACTTATCAAATTTAGACTTGGAAGAATTAAATCAAAAAAAACCAGGCTTAAAAAAAGAAATTGAATTAAATGTTTATAAGGAAAATAATTTTTTTATAATACCAGCCAAAATTTTTTATACCTATTGTGATAAATGCTCAAAAAGTAAAAGCTATTTTGAAGGAACTTTACAAATAAGAAATCTAAATGATGAAATTTTAAATTACATAAATAAATATATAGAAAAAAATAATTTAACAATTGCAAAAAAAACACAAATAGAAAAAGGCATTGACATACAATTATCAGACCAAAAAAAAATACAAAATTTGGCACATCATTTAAAAAATAATTTTGGAGGCATATTAAAAATAAGTAATAGGCAATTTACTCAAGACAAATTAACAAGCAAGCAAATTTACAGAATAAATGCTTTATATGAAGCCCCAGAATATAAAAAAGGCGATGTCCTAAAAATTGAAAACAATATTTATTATTTAACAAATGTTGAGAGAGATATTTCCGCAATTGACTTAAAAACAGGAAAAAAAACAACAATAACAAGATTAATAAACAAAAAACAAAATTATCAAATTATTCCAGAACAAAAAACAAAAATAACAAAAATTTATCCGGATTTAGAGATAATGGATCCAGAAACATACCAAAGTGCTCCTGTAATTAATAAATTAAATGTCCAATTAAAAATAGGTGAAAATGTAAAAGTTATTTGTGATGATAGTATTTATTATATAATAAATTAAATCTTATAAAAATTTTAATACTATAAATCAAACAATTCTTTTTTTCTTTCATACTTATAATTTTCAATTATCTCATTCAGCAAATCCTTTTTGTTTTTTTCTTTCATTAATTTATTTTTCAAATTTTCAAATTCATCTATACTTAATAAAAGGAAATTTTCATTTTCATAAATTAAATTATTCATATTAAAAATATTTTTGTCAATTATTAAAAAATGCTTTTCTAGATCTTTTATAATTTTTTTGTCTTGATTACTCTGATTAATAAAATTAAATACTAATATATTTGTAATTTCTTTTAAATCATATAATACTTTTTCACTAAAAGAATCAAAATTTTCAATAAATAAAATATCATTTTTTTCAATTTTCAACAAATCTTTTTTAAATTGATATTCTTTGCTAGAAAGATTTTTTAATTTTTTAATTAAAACAGAATTTTTTGTTTTTAAAATAATTTCATTTAATTCCTTTAATTTTATGTTTTTCTGATTAATTTTGTTTCTTAAAAAATTGTTTTCTTTTGCCAAAAAAAGTGCTCTTCTTTCTTTAAATGAAATAATTTTTTTAATCTCAGAATTAATATCAATTCTTTTTTCTTTTAATAAATTATTTTCTTTTTTTAAAAAATTTAATTCATTTTTTAATTTATCAATTGTCTTTTTTAACAAAAAAATTTCTTTTTCCTCTTTTGTTAAATCTTTCAAAAATATTTGTTCTATTTTTCTTATTTCCTTTTTAGGCTTTTCTTCGTTTTTTGATTCTATTTCTGAGATAGCTTTTAATATGTTTTTTTCTTCTATTATAACTTTTGTTAATAAAATATTTTTAAGATAACTTTTATTTTCATCTTTAACATAATTATCAATTTTTTTTATTAGTGAATAATATTCTCTATAAGCATATAATGCACTTGCCAAAGCATCAATCTCATGAGTATTTTTACAAAAATCTAAAAATCCTTTTTCTTTAACAATATATAATTTTTCACCTTTTTTAGTGTCATATTTTGGGTTATAAATTTTAGAGCCTGTTTTTTGTGAAAATTCTTTAATAAAAGAAGGAATCTCTTTTTTATCTGTTGCAATAATTAAAGGATAACCCTCTTTATAAACATCATAAATAATTCCTGCCAATGAATAACTTTTTTTTGATTTAACTTTTAAAACCTTAAAATCAAAACTTAAGACAGCAAAAGCACTTGTTGTCCCAGGATCTATGCCAACAATAATTGGTTGCATATTCATTTGTAAAAGAAATAAAAATAAAAATCTAATTAAAAAGCCATTATATTTATTATTTATTCAAACTTTCCCAAACCTAATTGCCCTTTTCTCTTGTTTTCAGAAACAGGCTCTTTTATTTCACCAGTTTCGTTTTTCAAGTTTTCAGCAATCTTTTTTCCTAATAAATGGCTTAAAACACTTAAATCTGTTTTTTTAATATCTCCAATATCTTTAATTCCGTTTTTATAAAGAAGCCTTGCTCTTACTCTTCCAATGCCTGTTAATCTTGTTAATGGTATTAATTCTTCTTTAATTCCCTTCTCTAATCTATATCTTGTTTTTTTAATAATTTTTAATAAATCCATAAAGCCAAGCAAATGGCATAATTCTTCTATTGCAAATAAAATCCAATCACCCAATTCCTTTTTTGCATTTAATTCACCAGGTGAAATATTATATTTATTCAAAATATAATCTTCTGTTTTTTCGTTCATCCAATCAATTAAAGCAAATGTTAATTTCATTGCTCTTAAAAAATCATCATATTCTGCATCAAAATAATTCGGCTTTTCTATTATAAAAGGAAAATCCTCAATATTCTTTTCTATCTCATCTATTTCTGAAACTCTAACCGTTGGCAATGGCCTTAATTCTAATGTAGATGAAACTAAATGAATAAATGAATTTTCATTTGCTTCTTGTTTATTATTTGTTTTATTATTTGCAATATTCAAAGCATTAATTATATTGTTTGCAGTATAAGGATCAATATATAATTCAGAAACTCTCTGCCCTATTTTAGTAATTAGAATTTTATCTTTTTCATCATTATTCTTAAATTTATTATTTTTATAAAGATCATTAGCAGATAAAAAATCAACCTCTTTAATTTTCAAATCATTTTTTTGATTTTTTTCTTTTTTATTTTTATTAAAATGTTTTTCAGTTTCGGGCAATTCAATAAATTGCCATTCATCTAAATAATTTAAAATTTTATCAATTATTTTTCCTAATTTTTCAATATCCCCATATTGCTTTCCGTAAAATGTCTTTTCAAAAAAGTTTATTAAATCTTGCTTTGTTTTACAATAGCCTATTGCCAACAAACTTAAACAATATGTTCTTAAAACAGGCTCAACAGCCAATTTAGAATAAATCTTTTCTGCTGGTGCATTAATAAACCTATCTAAAATTTCCTCTACATCTTTTTCATTATTTGCAATACATATTGCCTCTCCAAATTTATCATTAAAATCTGGTCTGCCAGCTCTGCCTGCCATTTGATGATACTCTAATGTTGGAATCCAATCCATTCCATAATTACCATATCTTTTTAAATCTTTGATTATGGCTCTAAATGCTGGTAAATTTAAACCATATGAATTATGAATCAAAAAACCTTCTGCAACATAATAATGTTTATTTTTTCTATCACTTAATAAAACAACATCATACACTTCTTTTGATTTTTCTTTGCCGATTTTTTCTATCTTTTTTATTTTATCCCAAAAGATATCTCCTTCAAAGTCAGAATCTCTCCATCCCTTTTTTATTATTTTTTTAAAATTTGTTTTACATATAGGACAATTTTTCAATAAAAAAAAATCTCTAAAATTTTTTTCAAAAATAAATATTTTTTCATAAAGATATTTTCCTATGCTATTAAGAGACCATATCCATTCATTTTTACTAAATTTTTTCTTTAAAATTAGATAATAGTGGTGATTAAGCCGATTTCCTTTTTCATGTCTTGGTAAAAAACCTAGAATTTTTTTTAAATCTCTTGACTTTAGTTCCCCATATTTTCCAAGAATATTTATAACCTTTAATTTTTTTTCGCCCCATAACTTTTGTTTTTTTGTCCTTCCTGAAAATAAATCATAATATATTCTATAATTACATTTACTACATTCAAAATAATTAATATTTGAATTTATTTCATTCATAATATTAGAAAGAGATTCTTTTTTTCTTGATACTATAAAATTAATTTTTTCTTGGAATATTTTAAGGCATCTCTTATTTACAATTAATAATTCAAAAGATTTTTTAGTTGGATATTCTTTATTAAAAATTTTTATTTTAGAGGGTTTTTTTACCCTAAGCATTGTTACAATACCAAATCTTAAAAGTAATTTTTGAACATTCTTAATTAATTTTATAGAGGTGTTTGAAAAACCCACAGCTTTTATGCTTTTTTGAACATAACCATCTGTATCATACAAACCTTGTAGTAAATATTTAATTTTATCCAAACTTGAATTCATAATTGCAACATTAATATGTTTATTAGTTCCTTTTTCAATGCCACAATTACATAAGAATTCTCTAAACCATTTGGCTTTAGTTATTATTAAAGTAGGTAGCACATAAT
>JAWBPL010000071.1:0-4655 GCA_038825025.1 Candidatus Woesearchaeota archaeon
AAATTTTTTATTTTATTTAAAGACAAAACAAAAGAAGCAAAAATTGCAGCTTCAACACAATCAGCTTTTTTCTGCCTTAAAACATTTAAAACACATATTCTTTTTCCCGTATTATAATTTAAAGAATTAATAAAATTCTGGATCTTTTCAGGATTGTTTAATTTTTTTAAAAAACTTAGTTCTTCTTTTTTAAAATATTTTTTTAATATTTCTTCTTTTAGCATTTTTTATAACAAAAATATAAAAAAAAAATTAGTTTTTATTTTTTTTTAATAATTTTTATTCATATCTTAAAGCATCAACAGGCTTTAATTCAGCAGCTCCTTTTGCTGGAAATAATCCTGAAAAGCTTCCTACTAATGTTCCAAAAATAATACATCCAAGTGTTAATTCTAATGGAAATATTGGCTGTAATGATGCATAGCCGCTATTTTTTGCTATAATACCTCCAAAAGAAGAAACTAAATATCCTAATAAAACACCAAGAAAGCCGCCAATAAAGCCTAATAATGCACTTTCAACCAAAAATATTTTCAATATTTCTGAGTTTCTTGCTCCTATTGCTTTCATTATTCCTATTTCTTTTGTTCTTTCTAAGACATTTGTATACATTGTATTCATAATATTTACAGCTGCAACAACAACAGAAATAAAAGAAATTAAGATTAAAACACTATTTATTATATTTATAATTCTCCCAAAAGTTTCAATCAAATCAGCAAAAGTCTGGACATAAAAATCTTCTTTGCCTTCTTCTTGGTTTTTAAACCTTCTTAATTTGTCTTGTAAATATTCAGCTAATTTTTCAGTATCAATATTTTTTTCGCTTCTTATTATAGCCATGCTGAATTTATTTTCTTTTTGAGGAAATAACCAAATAAAGGATTCTTCATTAATATATATTCTTGAATCTTCATCAGGGCTGCCAACTTCACTGTAAAAGCCGACAACTTCAAACTTTTTATCATTTATTAAAACATTATCTCCTAATTTTACAGGTTTTGAAAAAATTTTATTTTCTAATTGATAATTATAGCCCAAAGCAACTTTATTTTTGTCAGATTTTTTTAAATCCCTTCCTTTAAATAGTTTCATATTTCCAGTTTCCAACATTAATTGTGTTTTATCAACATCAAAACCAGACATAAAAGCAAATTTTCTTTGATTGTTAAATTTAATTTGAACTGGATTCATATAAATTCCTAAAATTTCTTTTACTCCTTGTTTTTTTTCCAAAAAATTAATATCTTGTTTTGTTAAAAAAAAATTAGCATCAGTTCCAGGAGCACCTAATCCTTTATTCATTACAAATAATTTATCAGCTCCAGATTCATAAGCTAAATTTGTTATATAATATTGAATTCCTAACCCAAAACTCATTAAAGCATAAACCGCTGCAATCCCTATTAAAATAGATAAAATTGTTAAAAAGCTTCTTGTTTTTTTTTTATAGATATTTTTAAGTCCATATTTTATGTCTTCTATTGTTGTATCTATTTGCTTTCTAATCATTGTCTCAAAGCCTCCACAGGGCTTAATTTTGAAGCTCTATATGCAGGCAACAAACCAAAAATTGTTCCTAAAATAAATGAAAACATTAAAGAGCCGACAATTAAAAATAAGCTTATTTCTGCTCTAATAAATCTGCTGCTCAAAAAAATTTTGCCTAATTCAGCTAAGCCAAAAGCTATTCCACTACCTAATAGAACACCTATTAAGCCGCCAACCATTCCTAAAAAACCAGATTCAATGAAAAACAAAATAAATATTGTAGAATTTCTTGCTCCAATAGATTTCATTATTCCAATTTCCCTTGTTCTCTCTAAAACAGCAGTATACATTGTATTCATTATACCAATCCCGCCAACAGCTAATGAAATGCCAGCAATAATATAAACAAACAATTGAACAGCAAACAAAGCAGAATTTAAAGATCTTAAAGCTTGCTCAGGGGTTGAAACTCTAAAGTCTTCTTCACCTTCTTTTACATTTCTCTCTTTTCTTAAAATTTTTTCAACATTTTCTTTTATTTTTTTAATTTCTTTTTCATCTTTGACTTTTATAGAAATAAGGCTTGTTGTTCCGTCATTGGGAAAAATATCAGAATCTTCATTAATAAAAATAACATTATCTACAATAAAAGAGCCTTTTTTTGCTAAAATTCCTATTACATTAAAAGATTTGCCATTTATTGAAATTGTGTCTCCTATTTTCAAGCCTTTGCCAAATGTTTTTATTCCTATTCCTTGTTTTGATTTTTCAGAATAATCATAGCCAATTAAAATTCCTTTTTTATCGCTATCTTTTAAAAATCTGCCTTGCTCTATTTTTAAATTCAGCATATTATAGAATGATTCTTTATCTCTTCCAAGTGGGACAGATGCAGCATAATATATTAATCTATTATCATTATAATCAATTACAGCAGAAGTTATTCTTCTATTGAATGCAGTTTCAACACCATTTATGTTTTTTATTTTGTCTTTTAAATTATCTTCTAATGGGTTTACAACACCGCTTCCAGGAGGCCCAAAGTTTAACCCTGAAGCTTGGACACTTATTATATCTGTGCCTAAAAAACCAAATTGAGATGTAATAGCAACTCTCAAGCCTTCTCCTAATCCTATTAAAGAAACAACTGCAGCTATGCCTATAAAAATGCCTATCATTGTAAGCCAACTTCTCAATTTTCTATGGCTTAAATTACTAAAAGCTAATTTTATGTAATCTATAATCATTTTACATTCATACTTTTTTTAATTTTTTAAAAATAGATTATCTATTTTTTTCTATAAAAAATTTAAAATAAAAAAAGAGAATTATTTTTTTCTCTTGCTGAATCTTTTATATGCAAATACACCCAATATAACAATTACTGCCAATACAACAAAATTAAAGCCTCCACTGCTTTTTTGTTCTGATAACTTTGATTGGCTTAATATTGGCAAATCTAAATCATATTCTTCGCTATAGAAATTATTATTAGCATCTCTGTATTCTACAACTACAGGAAATTTAATTGTTTTTTCTGTTTTTGTATCTAAATTGCCATTAGTATAAACCTTGAATTCTGCTGTTTCATAATCATCAGAATCTACATTTCCTATATAAACTTCTTTTGATGACAAAATTTGTAAATTTTGATTGTCTTTAGCTTTTACATCTAAAAATTTAATATCTGTAAATCCTTTGTTAATTATTTTTATTGTAACTAAACCTGTTTTTTTCCCAACATATAAATCTGTTTCATCAATTATAACAGACATATCTGGCTTTGTTCCAACAACTAAACCAATAACATCTGATTTTGTGTATTGGTTACCTTTATTGTCATAATAAGATAATATTATTGGAACTTTATATATTTTTGAAGTTGCATCAGGATAAGCTATTAATCTATATGAAAAAGTATGTTCTTCATTTGCAGATAAAGTATAAATTTTTTGTTCTGTTGAGCTGCCTAATGGAGCAAATGGCATTGCATTAAAAGCATTTATTGAATCTGTTGCACTTAAAGTAGTTGATTTTAAAAAGCTTGACATTGTTAAGTCTAATTTTAATGTTATGTCTTTTAATGCAGTCATAGCCATATTTTTTAATTTTACATTTACAATTGCCTCTTCTCCAGGCTTTATTTTTTCAGGCTCTGTTTTTACTGAAACTATAGCTAAATTAGCATCAACTGCTTGAACATCCACATTAAAATCTTGAGAAAGCCAATCTAATCTATTATGTTTATATTTAATTGTTATTGGATTTAATCCTTCAACAGCTTTTTCATCAACTCTAACTTTAAATTTTACAATCTGGACATTTTGGCTGTTTCCATATCCAACTAAAGAGCCTAAATTTTTTACTTTTTCCTCATTGCTGTCCAATGAAAAAGGATATTTTGGCTCAATCATAATCTGAAAATTTTCTGCAATTGTATCTGGTTTACTATTAAAAATTTTAAATCTTAACTCAACATAATTTCCAGGGCTGACTGGATCTGGATTTTGATTCATTAATGTAATATTTATTGCAGGTGTCTGTGCATTTGCAAAACCAAATGCAATTATCAATAAAATAAAGGTTATAAAAAATTTTAATTTGTTTTTCATTTTTTTTTCCTCCTAATTATATTTTTATTATCTTTACTTTTTTTTTAATTTTTTATTATTTTTACTTTTTTTTTCTATCTTATTTTTATTATATATTATTAGCCTATTGTTTTTTATTTATGTCTTGAAATAGTTTCTTCTTTTATTATCTGGCCATCTTTTAAAAAAGCAATTCTCTGTGCTTCTCTTGCTAATTCATCATCATGAGTAACCATAACAATTGTTTTTCCTTTTTCTCTATTTAATTTTTTTAAAAAATCCAAAACATTAGAGCCTGTTTTTGAATCTAAATTTCCTGTTGGCTCATCTGCTAAAATAACATCTGGATCAACAGCTAAAGCTCTTGCAATTGCAACTCTTTGCTGTTGCCCACCAGATAATTCTTTTGGCCTATGGTTAATTCTTTCTTTTAATTCAACCATTTCAAGTAATGAAATAGCAATTTTTTTTCTTTCTTCAACATTAATCCCTTGAAAAATCAAAGGTAGCATAACATTTTCCAAAGCACTTAATGTATTTATTAAATTAAATTGTTGAAAAATAAAGCCTATT
>JAWBPL010000072.1:0-4591 GCA_038825025.1 Candidatus Woesearchaeota archaeon
AAAAGAATAAATTTAAATTTCAAAAATTTTTTTATATTCTTGACAATGAAGTCTGCCTTAGCAATTGAGTGCTTAAAATGCTTCAGCTGATGACTTCTTTTTTTATATAACTTATAAACTAAATATAATTTTAAAATATAATTAAATTAAATATGACCTTAAAAAATTAAAATGCAAAATTTAATTGAATTTCCTTTTATGATATTTGCTGGAATAATTGTTTTTATGGTAGTTTTTTTAGAAACTTATAGGCATTTTCCTAAAATGGAAAAACAAAAAAGAATTGAATATTCTTTGGTCTTAGCAACAACAATGGCTTTAGCAATAATGCTTATTTTATATTTTGCTTTAAATTATTTTATGAAAATATTATTGTCATAAATAAGATCAGTTAAATTTTTTAAAAAAACCAAAACTTATAATCTAATTTAATTTCTTTTAGTTCATGTCTATAACCAGCTCAGTTTTTAATAATTTAATATGCGGCATTGATGAGGCAGGCAGAGGCCCTGTAATTGGACCTTTAGTTTTAGCAGGTGTTTTAATTAATCAAGAAGATGAAATAAAACTTAAAGAAATTAATGTCAAGGATTCAAAACTTTTAGATAAAAAACAAAGGCAAGACTTGTTTAAAAAAATTCTATCAATAGTTAAGGATTATAAAATAATAAGCTTAACTCCAGATATTATAGATAATTATCTTAAATCTGAAACAACTAATTTAAACATTTTAGAGGCAAAAACAACAGCAGAGATTATTAATTATTTGCAGCCTGATAAAGCAATTATAGATTTACCTGACAGAAACCAGGAGAGATACCAAAACTATATAAAACAATACTTGAATGAGGATAATAAAGAAAAAACAAAGAAAAACAGCTTAATTCTTATTACAGAACATAAAGCAGATTTTAATTATCCAGTTGTTTCTGCTGCTTCAATATTAGCAAAAGTTATAAGAGATAATTACATTGAAAATTTAAAAGAAATCTTTAAAGTTGATTTTGGCTCTGGCTACACAAGTGATCCTAAGACAATTGACTTTGTAAAAAAAAATTGGAATAACAATAAAATCCATTTCATAAGAAAAGAATGGCAAACCTTTAAAGAAATAAAAAAAGAAAAAAAAATTGAAAAAGAGCAGAAAAAATTGTTTGATTACTAAAATAAGTTATTATTAATAAAAATAAAATTAATCAAAACAAAACAACAATCTTTTTCTTTTTAATTTCTGCTTCAAATTTATTTTTGCATTTACTGGAATCTTCATTTATAAATACTTCATCAGCACTTACTTTTTCTTTTAATTCTTTCTTGAATTTGCTTAATCTTTCTGTCATTTCATTGTCTAAATGCAAGTATAATTTAATTGTATCTTTTTTCTTTAATCCAGCTTCTTTTCTAAAAGACTGAATTCTTCTTATTAGTTCTCTTAAATAACCTTCATCAATTAAATCTTTATTCATTCTAATATCTAAATAAATACTGCCTTTGCCAAATTCAGCATATTTGTAATCATTGCTTACTTCTTTTTCTATTACTATGTGTTTTTTTGTTAAAACAATCTCTTTTTTCTCTATAAATAATTTATAGCCTTTTTCAATATCTCTTGCAATTTCTTTATTATTATTCTCAATTTCTTTAATTATTTCTTTGCTTAAATTACCAAATTCCTGTCCTATCTCTTTATAGTTTGGCTTTAATATTATTATTGCTTCTTTAAATTCGCTGACAATAGAAACAACCTTAACATTTGTCAATCTTTTAATTAAGATTTCTAAATCTTTTATTGCTTTCATTGTTTCTTTATCATTAGTTTCAATTATGACTTTTTGCAACGGCCATCTTATTCCAATTTGGGCTTTTTCTCTTGCACTCAAAATTCCCTGAACAATATCTTTCACTAAATTAATGTCTTTTTCAAGCTCTGGCTTAATTAATTTTAAATCTGGTTTAGGCCAATCATATAAATGTATTGATTCCCATTGTAAGTGTTTTACATTTCCAAATTCTTTTTTGAAATTTTGATACATCATTTCTGTAATCATTGGTGTTATGGGAGCCATTAATTTTAAAATTTCTTTCATCACATTATAAACAACATATAAAACTAATTCTTTTTCTTCATCACTGCCGGAATTTGCTTTTTCTCTGATCATTTGTATGTAAGTTCTGGATAATTCTAAATATAGCTCTTCAACAGCCCAAGGAACTTCGTTTAAGTAATATTTATCCATTAATTCTGTTACTTTTTTTATTGTTGAATTTAGCTTTGATAAAATATAATTTTCTTCATCTTCTGCATTTTTCAATATTTTTTTATCAATTAATTCTGGATTCTTTCCTGTATTTTTTGCTAAGTCCAAGACAAAATTATGCAAATTCCATAAAATGTTTAAGTTTCTTCTTTTAATTTCAACATCCTCAAAATTATAATTTAAATCCAAGCCAGGATTACTAGCACCTATGCTGTAATATCTAAATGTATCTGCCCCATATTTACTAGTTACTTCATCTGGGCTTATTACATTGCCTAAGCTTTTTGACATTTTCCTGCCTAATGCATCATTGACAAAGCCAGTCATATAGCATGCTTTAAAAGAAATATCTTCCATTCCGAGCATACTAGCAACAAACAATAAATTAAACCAGCCTCTTATTTGGTCTTTGCCTTCTGTAATAAAATCAGCAGGGAAATATCTTTTAAATAATTCTTCTTTATGAGGAAATCCTAATGAAGCCCAGGAATCAACACCTGCATCAATCCAAACATCCATTATGTCTGGATATCTTTTCATTACACTTTTACATTTTGGACAAGGAATTGTAACTTCATCAATCCATGGCTTATGTAAATCATCAGGAATATGTGATGCATTATATTTCTTTAATTCCTTTCTTGATTCAACAACTAAATGCTCATTACATTTTTCACATTTCCAAATTGGCAATGGAGAACCCCAATATCTTTGTCTTGTTATGCCATTATCTCTTAAATTTTCAAGCCAGGAATCAAATTGATTATTGCCAGCCCAATCAGGAACCCAATAAATTTTTTCTTTATTGAGTTTTCTCATTTTTTGGATTAAATCCTCAACTTTAAAAAACCATTGTGTTGTTGTTCTATAAATTACAGGATTTCTACAACGCCAACAATGTGCATAATCATGTTTGTAATCTTCTTTATATACAATTGCATTTCTCTTTTCTAATTCTTCTATAAATTTTTTATTATCTTCTTTTGCATGCCAATCTGAGAAAACAGCCATGTTTCTATAAAAGCCGCTTTCATCAACCTCATTAAAAGGAATAATGCCTTCTCTATGGCCAACTTCATAATCTTCTGGCCCACATCCAGGAGCCATATGCACTAATCCTGTTCCGCTTTCTATTGTAACATATTCTTCACTTAAAACAACAACATGTAATTTTTTTGATTTTTTTCTTACTTCATCATAATGCTTTCCTAATACATCAGAAAAAGGATGCTCATATTCTATTCCTTCTAATTCTTTGCCTAATAAAACATCCATTACAATATAGCTTTTTCCTAATTTTTCCTCAATTAAAGAATGTGCTAATTCTTTTGCAATAATCCATATCTCATCATCAACTTTTGCTTTAATATATTCAATAGTAGGATTAACCATAACACCTAAGTTAAAGGCAATTGTCCAAGGTGTTGTTGTCCATATTACTAAAAATTCATTATCACTTTTTTTTGACTTTGAACTATTTTTAATTTTAAATTTGACATATATAGATTTATCAACAACTTCTTTATATTCTAGTTCGTGTTTTGCTAATGCAGTTTGGCAGCTATAACACCAAGTAATAGTCATTTGCCCTTGATAAAGTCTTTTTTTCTCGTATGCTTTTTTAACAAGCCACCAAGTTCCTTCAATATAATCATTGTCAATTGTTTGATAAGCATTATCAAAATCAAGCCAAACTCCAAGCCTTTTAAAATCTTTATTCATTTGTTTTAAATTTCCAACTGCAAAATCTTTGCATTCTTTTGCAAATTTTTCCAAACCAAATTTTTTTATGTCATCTTTTGTTTTTAATTCTAATTTCGCCTGGACTTTTCCTTCAGTAGGCAAGCCATGCATATCATAACCAGCCCTATCCCAAACATCAAAACCTTGCATTCTTTTGTATCTTGTAACTAAATCTTTTAAGGATTTATTCCATGCTGTTCCTAAATGAATTTTTCCACTAGTATAAGGAGGGCCATCTAAGAAATAAAACTTTTCTTTTTTTTTGTTTTTATCATTAACTTTTTCTCTTATTTTGTTTTCTTCCCAAAATTTTAATATTTTTTCTTCATCCATTACAGGATTATAGCTTTCCATTTTACCACCCTTATTTTTAAAAATATAAAATTTAAAGAATATAAATAGAATATAATCTGATAATTAAACTAATATTTATATATTTTGAGATATTTATATATTTTGAGATTGCTGTAAATTTTTTTTTAAAAAAAATCATTTAAATTTATATCTATTAATAATATATAAATCTTTTTGCTTTTTATAATTTTTAATGTTTTTTTATAATATTTTTAATATTTTGTTTTTTATATTTT
>JAWBPL010000073.1:0-4438 GCA_038825025.1 Candidatus Woesearchaeota archaeon
CTCTATATTGCGAAGAATGTAAAAACAAGAAAAAAGAGGAATTAAAAAAAAGAAAAGAGCTTGAAGAAAAACAAAAGAAAAAAGTGATAAAAGAAAAAACAAAACAAAAAAAATTAAAATTAGAAAATAAAAAAAAAACATCTCAAAAAAAAGAAAAAACAAAAAACAAGAAATCTAAAAAATAATTTTTTTTAAATTACATAAGTTCTTTTTTTTAAAATTTTATAGCACAACTCCGTTTTATTTTTAAATAGACTTTCTTTTTTTATTTATATGACAAAAGTTGAAATTTTTACTAGCCCTACTTGTCCTTATTGCCCTCATGCTGTAAAATTAGCAAAGGATTTATTAAAAGAGGGTTATGATTTTAAATTAGTTGAAACAAGCACAGGAACATATGAAGGACAAGAAAGAGCGAAATCATTAGATGTCAGAAGTGTTCCAACTTTGTTTATAACTGGCTCTGAAACACAAGAAAGAATAGGCTATGTAGGTGTTCCTTCAAAGCAATCTTTTATAAAAATGATAAATATTGCAGAAGGAAAAGAAAAATGGCCAGAACAAGAGAAAAAAGAATCTTTTATTTCAAAAATATTTAATAAGTTTAAATAAAAATATTCCTTAGTTTTGAATAATTAAAATAATTAAAAAAAGAAAAAAAATTAGGAGGTAATAAAAATGTCAAAAGTAAAAGTTTATACAACACCAACATGCCCTTATTGTTATATGTTAAAAGACTATTTAAGGGCAAACAAAATTGATTATGAAGATGTAGATGTTTCAAATGATTATGAAGCAGCTATGGAAATGATACAAAAATCTGGACAAAGAGGAGTTCCTGTTGCAGATATTGATGGCAATATTGTTGTTGGTTTTGATCAGCAAAGAATAGCTAGATTATTAAATTTAAAGAGATAAAATAAAAAATAATTTTTTATTAATTTTTTTGATAAATTAAATTAATATTTTTTAAATTATTTAATTAGATTTAATTAGTTAATTTCTTAAACATTTTCTTTTTTTATTTTTTCATGCTAAAAAATACTTTTTTGCATATTCCTTATATTAATGAAAAAACAGAAACTTTTTTATGGAATAAAGGCTTTAAAGATTGGGATTCTTGTTTAAATTGCAATCAAAAAATAATTTCGCAAATGGATCTATTAAAAAAATTTATTTTATTATCAATTCAAAATTATCAAAATCACGAGTTTTTTTCACAAAGATTAGAGACAAAACATCATTGGCGAGCTTATCCTGATTTTAAAGAAAAAGCTTGCTTTTTAGATATTGAAACAACAGGCTTAGATAAAAAAAAAGATGACTTAACATTAATAGGCTTATATGAGCCCTTAACAAAAAAATCTAAATTTTTTATTTTAGGAAAAAATATGCCTTTATTTAAAGAAGAAATAAAAAAATATTCATATATTATTACATTTAATGGTTTTTTGTTTGATTTACCTTTTATTAGGGAAAAATTTAATATTAATTTTAATCAATTGCATGCAGATTTAAGATTCATTTTTAATAATTTGGGCTATAAAGGAGGCTTAAAAAAAATAGAAAAAGATTTAGGCATAATAAGAAACACTGATGTAAAAGACGGCTTAGAAGCAATTCATTTATGGAATTATTATAAAAAATATAATGATGAAATGGCTTTACATAAACTAATTGATTATAACTATGAAGATATAAAAAATTTGCATTTCTTAATGGAATTTGGTTTTGAAAAGATGAAAGAAAAAACCATAAATAATTTTAATATTTAAAAAAATTTTTTTAAATAATTTTTTCAAAATCTTTCTTTAAATATTCTTGAATTTCTTTTAAAACATTTTCTTTATTAATTTCCGCAAACTTGATTGTGCCTGCAAAATCATGGCCGCCGCCATCTATTAAGGCATAAGGCATTTTTTCTTTTAAATAATCAATTAATTTTATTAAACTAAAATTAAGTTCATCTGCTCTAAAAGATATTGAATCATTGCTAATAACTAATGTTATTCTTGATCCTGAATATAAATCATGGCAAATTCTAGGCAATTTTGTTCCAATATATTCATAATTTACAACATTTCTATTAATTTTTAAAATTTTTACATTATTTATTTCAGTTATTTCTAAATGCTTTTCTATTGCTTTTTTTATCAAAGATTCTTTATAATTTAAAAAATAATTAATTTCTTGAATTATTTTTTCTCTTGTTTCATTATAAATAAATAAATCATTTAATAAATCAGAACTTTCATTAAATTTCAAATGATATAAATCATAATCAATTGCAATAGCCCATTGCTTTAATTTTTCTTTATCAAAGCCAGAAAGTTTTAAGTATTCCTCATATTCAAAGCCTTCTGATTTATCTGCTGTTGAAGATAATGCTGGCAGATGTTTGTAATTATTATATTGTTTTAAGTCTTTTTTTAATTCTGGATTTATAAAAAATGCCAATTCACAACATAAAGAGCCTGCTGTTAAATCTGAACCAAATTCAAAAACATGTGGATTTAAAAAAATTTTTGCTATTTCTTTATTTTCTTTGTCATATTTGTGATGGTCTATAATAATAAAATCGCAATCATATTTAGTCAATCTTTTTAATGAAGGATAACTTTGATTATTGCTTCCTAAATCAGTCAAAATTATTAAAGGAGGTTTTTCATCAAACCTTTCTTTTGCTTCTAAATAATCATTTAAATCCCTTAAAGCATCAATATAATCATAAAAAGGAGTTCTTGATGAAATTCTTTTTAAAAATAAATGGCTTTTTTCTGGATTAATTTCTTTTATTAAAGGCAGAATTGCCTTTTCTAAAATAAAGCCTGAAACATAGCCATCAACATCATCATGATGCCTTATTATGATTGGCCTATTCTCATTAATAGAAGTTTCAATCAATTTTACAGATTCAATAAATAATGGCCTTAATTTTTCTAATTTTTCAGATTGTATTAAAAAAGGCTTTTTTTCTAAATTTACTTTTTCTAAAACTTCTTGATTTATTTTTTCATAACTTAAAATTTCTAATTCAATATTGTTTAATCTTTCTTTGACAATAATTTTAGCTTGAATATTATTTCCAATAATTAGATTGGGAAAGGCTCTTTCGCCAGCTCTTAAAAAGGCTGTTGCTTTTATTATTCCTGTGTTGTCTTTTAAATCAAAAATTGTTGGGCCTGATGTTTGTCTTATTGATTTAACTTGTGCTATTAAAAAATATTCCTTTCCAATATGTTCTTTTGAAATATCTTTTATTTTTATGTAATTCATTTTTTTATTTTGTTTCTTTTTTTAGATTAGATATTTTTTTAGATTAGATAAATATTTTATTCTATTATAATATTTATTTATTCATATCTATTTTACCATAGTCTCTTTTACCATAATCTTGCCAAGCCGCATGGCCAAAATGAATCAATAAATCAACACCTAAATTTTTAACTTGTAAAGGCAGGTCGCAACTTCCATAATTACTAGAGCCCCATATTAAAACTTGGGCATCCGTGTTTTTTTCAATTTCTTTTTGTATAAATTCTGCTTTTGGTTTTAAGCCATCAGGCAATTGCAAACAAACTAATTTTGAATTGTTTTTTTTTATAGTTTCAATTATTTTTTCAATTTCCAAATCATAATCACTTTCTAAATTATTTGCCATAATCAAAAGAAAATAACAAGATTATAAAAAGATGATGAAAAAAAAAGATGAAAAAAATAATTATCAGAAAAAGATCTAAAATAATTATTCAGCAATTGTTTCAAAATTTTGCTCTTCTATTGTTTTTTTCCATTTCCTTCCATTATCATCACATTTTGGAATATCCATGAAAAAAGTAGTATTTGTTTTTGATCTTCTTATTCTAGCCATTTTTTTAACCTCTTTAGGTTTTTTTTAATCAAATTATTATATTTTCAGTAAAATATGAAAATTAATATGATAAAAATAAATCGTCTAACTCTTCTTCTGAAAGTTCTTTTCTATTAATTACACTATTAAAGGATTTTTTTCTTTTTGAGCTGTATTTTCTTAATTTGTTTAATGTTGTTGCATCTTCTTGATCGAACATTTTAATCACTTTTTTTGTTTTTTGAGTATTATTTTTTTGATTTAAAATAACAATCAGGCATTAGTTTATTGGGTGGGGTGAAATCAGAATTTATCTGAAATCTAATGCCTAATTGTTTTTACTTAATAGTAGTGTATAACTACTATATAAATATTTCGTTTTTTTAACTATTTTAAAGTAATAACAAAAATAAAGAACTGTTTTTTATAAAAGTTAAGAATTTTTTAAAAAATAAGTTAAACATCGAATAAGAAACATATATAATAATTACTTATAAGGAAACCTCATAAACTTTTTACAATTTAAGCAATAATAAACTAGCTTTTTTTTATTTAATCTGACTCTGCAATTTATCCCTGGATATAAAT
>JAWBPL010000074.1:0-4385 GCA_038825025.1 Candidatus Woesearchaeota archaeon
TAATTTTGCTTCCTGGAATTGAAAATCTTGTCAATGAATCATCATAAGGAAAACAAGTTATAAAGTTCATTAAAGTTACAACAGGGCCTAACTCTTTACTTCTTATTGAGCCACTGCCAACCAACATTATATCTGTTTCTGCCATTTCAGCAAATGCATCAGCAAATAAATTTCCCAAGCTTGTTTCTATTGTTCTATCAGAATGTGTTAATTTTTCAGAAAACCTGCATAAAATAGAATTATATTTATTATCTACTTTTTTCTTAAAAGAATCAATAAACTCTAACATTTTTTTATCGGGCTCTGCTATTTTATTTGTTATTGGGATTAATTGCCACTTCCATTCTACAATACTATTAGTATCATCATCAACAACAATATCAAACCTGCCTATTTGATTTGTGCCAACTCCAGCTTGTGCAATTAAAATATTATTTATTTTCTCAGGCTGTTTTAAAATTGTATGGCTATGGCCGCCTATTATCAAATCAACACCCCAATCCTTATGAAGCATTTTAGCCAATTCTTTATCAGAATCAAAACCAATATGTGTTAATAATATAGTTAAATCAATATCATCATTTTTATATGCATTGCAGATTCTGCCAACTTCTTTGCTTGCATCCTTTAATGTAATAAAACTTCCTACAAGGTTATCCATTTTAATTGAATCAATTACTTTTTCAGTTATTATGCCTGTAAATAAGATATCAAAACCAGCTTTCTTTATAATATGATAAGGCCTCATTAATCTTTTATTGTATTTTTTAATATACAAATTAGCATTAACTATAGGAAAATTAGCAACCTTTTCCAAAAATAATAAATGAGGCAAGCCATAATCAAACTCATGATTACCTAAAGCAACAACATCAGGAGCTAAAAAATTCATTATTTCTATTGTGGATAAACCTTTATACTCGCTATCAATAATAGATCCTTGAACCATGTCCCCTGCAATAACATACAAAACATTTTCTTCTTCTTTTCTCACTTTATTTATGTAGCCAGAAAGAAGAGCCAAGCCGCCGATTAATTCTCCTTCAGAGCCATTCATTTCTGCTAAAAAATCGCCGTGCATGTCATTAGAATGCAATATTGTAAATTTTTTTGTTTTCATATAAAATAATAATTATTATATATTAATAAAAATATTTAAAAAATCTAAAAAAAAAATCTAAAAAAATAAAAAAAATAATATTTTGAATAAAATGCAAAAAAAATTAATAATACTGGATACAAATTTTCTTTTATTGCCTTTTACATTAAAAATAGATATATTTTCTGAGATAAATAAGATTGTTTTTTTTCCTTATGAATTTGTTGTATTAGAGCAATCAATAGATGAATTAAATAAAATAGCCTCAAATAAAAATGAAAAAGGAAAAGACAGAGAGGCAGCAAGATTAGCTTTAAAATTAATTAATCAAAAGCAAAAAAAAAACGAGTTAAAAATAGTTAATTTTATAAAAGATAAACAAAAAACTTTATATAAGGCTATCAATTCCAGAAATTTACTAGTAGATGACATTATATTAATGTTGGCATCATCTAATGAATATAATGAAAAAAACATAGAAAATTATATAATATTTAAAAATTTAAAAGATAATTTGATTGTCGCAACAAATGATGCTGATTTGAAAAAAAAATTAAAAAATTTAGGAATAAAAATAATATATTTAAAAAATAAAAAAATAATGGAGATGCAAAATGTTCTATAAAACAATTGTAAAAGACCATATAAGAGTTCATCCAAAGTTGTTTGATAAATCTGTTGAAGAAGCACTTTTAACACAAATAAAAACACAATATGAATCTTTTATTTCTAAAGATATGGGTATTGTAATAGATGTTTTATCTGTTGATGAAATAAGCGAAGGTAAAATAATTCAAGGAGATGGCTCTGCTTATTATGAAACAACTTTTACATTATTGACTTTTAAGCCGGAATTACAGGAAGTATTGCCTGGACAGATTAAAGATATAACTGATTTTGGTGCATTCTTTACAATGGGTCCAATAGAAGGAATGATTCATGTTTCTCAAACAATGGATGATTTTGTTTCATTTAGTAAAGATAAAGTTTTGTTAGGAAAAGATTCTAAAAAATCATTAAAAATAGGAGATAAATGCAGGGCAAGAATTATTGCAGTTAGCTATAAAGAAGTGACAAATCCTAAATTTGGTTTAACTATGAGGCAGAAAGGTTTAGGAAAACTAGAATGGATTCCTGAAGATTTAAATCCAAAAAAGGGTGATAAACATAATCAAAATTGAAGACTGGATGTCAAAGCCAGTTAAAAAAATTTCAAAAGATTTAACAATAAGGGAAGCAGTTAAAATAATGGATGAAAACAATATTGGAATTTTGCCAGTTGTTGAAAATGAAAAGCCAATTGGAGTTATAACTGAAAGAGATATTTTAAGAAGAGTTGTAGCAAAAAACGAAAATTTAGATAATAAAGTTGAAACAATAATGACAAAAAATCCTATAACAATAGAACATGATGCAACAATTCTTGAAGCAACAAGACTAATGTCTGAAAATGGTTTTAGACATTTATTAGTTTTAAAAGCTGGTAAACTAGTTGGGATAGTTACTGCAAAGGATGTTATTGAAGTTTTAAGTGCTTGATTTGAAAATAAAATTTAAAAACAAACTATTTAAAATCAAAAAATTATTTTTCAAGTGAAAAAAATGGCAAAAGAAAAAGTATGCAAAAATTGTAAAATATTTGTTGAAACAGAGCATTGTCCTATATGTAAAGAAGCAAACTTTACAAATTCTTATCAAGGTAAGTTGTTTATTTTGGATGCTAATAAATCATTTGTTGCACAACAAATTAATATTAAAGAAAAAGGAAAATATGCTATCAAAATAAGGTAAAAAAGATAAAAAAGATTTATATTAAGGTGATAAAATGGAATTAAAAGTTCAAAAAGAAAAAGAATTAAAACTATTGTCAAGAAAAAGAGTTTCAATTGAAGTTGAAAATACAGGAGCAACACCATCTAGATTAGATTTATTAAAAGAAATTTCAAAAAAATTTAACCATCCAGAAGATTTAATTGTAATAAAGCATATTTATACAAAATTTGGTGAAGGCAAAACAAAAGTAATAGCTCATTTATATGATGATAAAGAAAAAATGAATAAATTTGAATTAAAAAAATTGATTGATAAACATAAACCAAAAGATCAAAAAACCAATTAGGTGATATTAATGGCTGATAAAAAAGGAAAGAGAAAAAATAGAAAAGTTGTTCAAATGTCAAAATTATATCAAGGACCAAAAGCAAAAAATAAAGTTTGTCCAAAATGCGGCCCTGGTGTTTTTATGGCTGAGCATAAAAACAGAATTTCTTGTGGAAAATGTGGCTACACAGAATTTAAAAAATAAAAAAATATTTATTAAAAAAATATTTATTAAGAAAGACAATTATTAAAATTTTTAATTATTAAAATTTTTCATTAATCTTTATAAAAATTAGATACTTTTATAAAGTCTTTTTTTTTTCTGAAAAATGGTTTAGAGGTTCTGTATTATTGTGAGGTAGAAAAATGACTATTGTATTTGAAGTTGATCCTGATAAATTAATAAATGAAGTTGCAAAAGAATTAGAAAAAATGCCTGAAATGAAACAGCCAGATTGGGCTATTTTTGTTAAAACAGGTGTGCATAAACAAAGACCACCAATGCAAGAAAATTGGTTTTATTTAAGAAGTGCAGCAGTTTTAAGAAGTGTTTATAAATTAGGGCCAATTGGTGTTTCAAAATTAAGAACAAAATATGGCGGCAGAAAAAATAGAGGTTTTGCACCAGATAAAACTTTTAAAGGAAGCGGAAATATAATAAGGAAAATATTGCAAAAATTAGAAAAAATTGGTTTTGTAAAACAAGCACAAGTAGGTGTTCATAAAGGAAGAGTAATAACAAAAGAAGGAAAACAATTCATAGAAAATATTGCAAAAAAGTTAAAAAATAATTAAAGGTTGATAAAAATGACAAGATATAAACAACCAGCAAAAAAAAACAGGCTAGCTAAAAGATCAAATCAAACAAAATGGGCTCCTTTTTGGACTGTTCCAAAAGTTTATGGTAAAAACAGAAGAGTTCATCCAGGAAGGCATACACATGTTAAAAGAACATGGAAAAGAAGCAATTTAAAGGTTTAATTATAAATTTTATTTATAAAAATTTTTAATTTTAAAAATTGGATGTGATAATCATGGAAAATTCATTAGAAAGAACTTATAATGTTCCTTTAAGAAAAGGTTTTCAAAAATCCCCTAAATATAAGAGAGCTAAAAAATCTGTAAAACTTTTAAAAGAATTTTTGGCTAAACATATGAAATGCAATGAAAATGACATAAAATTAGG
>JAWBPL010000075.1:0-4291 GCA_038825025.1 Candidatus Woesearchaeota archaeon
TAAAATATTTTTATATATCAAGAATTATATTTTTGAAGAGTTAATAAAATGAAAGAATCAATGGAAAATGCAAAAGAGGAATTAAAAAGAATAGACCATTTAATTTATGTAACATTAAAATACACAAGAACTGTTGATGTTTTTATTAATATTATAGAAAGAATGGTTACTTGTTATGAATTTTTGGTTGATGTTCTTATAAAATTAGCAGAAAAAGAAAAAAAAATAAATGAAAAAATAGATATGCCTGTTGCAAAGGCAAATGCTTTGTTAAAAATTTATGATTCAAAAAAAATAAAAGAGAATATTGAATTTTATTTGCAATTAAGAAAATTAAAAAGAGCTAATTATGAAAGCACAAATGAATTCCGAAGGCATGTTACTATGACTGCTGTTGTAGATGGAAAAATTATAAACATCAATATTGATAACATAACAGAAAATTTTCACATGCTAAAAGAATTTTTAGAATTTGTTGATAAAAAAACACAAATATAATAAAAAATATAATAAATAATGATAATATTTTATGTAATTATATTAAATAATTCTTTTTAATTAAGCTTGATTTTAAGTTTGATTTTTTAAAAAATTTATACTTAAAGCGATTAATATTAAATTTATTAGAATTAAATTTATTAAGATTAAATTTATTAGGATTAACTTTATATAATTAAAATATTTTATTTAAGTAAATGACAAAGTTTATTGTTATTGCATCAAGCAAAGGCGGAGTTGGAAAAACAACTACGGCAATAAATTTAGGAACTGCATTAACACAATTCAGCAGAGATGTTATTTTAGTTGATGCTAATTTAAGCACACCTAATGTTTCTTTATATTTAGGGGCTCCAAATGTGCCAATTACATTGCATGATGTTTTAAATAAAAATAAGAAAATAACAGATGCTATGTACATGAGTGCTCATGGATTAAAAATAATTCCTGCAAGCATTTCTGTTAAGGAAAGCAATAAAATTGATTATAAAAAATTAGAGCAATTAATAAAAAGCCTTTCAGGTTTGGCTGAATTTGTAATAATTGATACAAGTGCAGGCTTAACAGATGAAGCAATTACTGGCTTAAAAATAGGTGATGAAATTATAGTTGTAAGCACACCAGAGCTGCCTGCTGTGAGTGATGCTCTAAGAACAATAAAAAAAGCAAAAGAATTAGGAAAAAAAGTTTCAGGTTTAATATTAACAAGAGTTTATGAGGATGAATTAGAATTATCAAAAAAAGATATTGAAGCTATTTTAGAAACACCAGTAATGGCAATAATTCCAGAAGATGAAACAATGAGAGAGGCAGTTAGAATGAAAAGTCCTATAACACATAGCCATCCGAATTCTGCTGCTTCAACAAGTTATAAAGAATTAGCTGCTAAATTATTAGGCGAAAAATATGTTGCTGGTTTAGAACAAAAAGAAGAAAAACCAGATTCTTTATTAAAAAAATTAGGATTAGGTTAAAAAAATAAAAAAATTAGATAAAAGAAAAGATAAAATGGATCTTATTGATTGGGCTGACAATTATATAAATTATTTAAATTCTATTAAAAAAAATATTGTAAATAAAGAGAAAAATGAAAATATAATTAAATGCATATTAAAAGATAAAGAGCAATATTATTTATGTTTTGATGATTTAGATGATTCTTTTTTTAATGTTTATGAAAAAAATATAAATAAAAATATATGTATTGTTGTATTAAATAAAAAAAAAAATTTGGATTTTTTAATAAAAAATTGGTTAATTTTTATAAAAAAAAAAGACTTAAAATTTATTTTTGTGAATATAGAGGAAAATTTGCATTGGGCAATCTTTCCAGCAACACATCATTTTGTTTCTGATAATTTAGAATTAGGCTTAAAGGCATTGTTTGAAAGTGTTCCTGAATGTAATTAAATATATTTTATTTTGATATTTAAAAAATAAAAGAATTATTATTAAATAAAGATGATTAATTTAGTATTAAATTATTAAAAAAAAAATTACATAATCTTTTTAAATTTATGCTAAATCCAAGATATAGGTGATATTATGGATTGTATTTCATGTAAAACAAAAATAACAAATATGAACGGCTCTGTAAGATTTTTATGTCCTCAATGCGGAAAACACGAAATAATAAGGTGTGAAAATTGCAGAAAAATTGTTGCAAAATACACTTGTCCTGAATGCGGCTTTGTAGGACCAAATTAAGAAGCTAATTAAATTATTATAAAGAGAAATTTATTATTAAATTATTAAGAGGTAAAAAAATGGCTGATGTTGTTGTTACTTTAAATATAATGCCTGAAACTCCTGATTCTGATTTAAGCAGAATTGAAAAAGAATCATTAGCATTAATAAAAAAATTTGCAGGAATTGACAATCATAAAACTGAAATTAAGCCAGTTGCATTTGGCTTAAAAATGATCTCAATAATGTTTGTAATGCCTGAAAGCAAAGGCTCAACAGAAGAACTAGAAGAAAAAATAAAAAACATTAATGAAGTTTCTAATGTTGAAGTTGCAGATGTGAGAAGAACTGTGGGTTAAAATCTAACAACTGAATCATAGTCAATTAAAAATACTCTATTACCTAGATCTTCTTTTTCTAATTTTGTCATTCTTTCAAAAAAACCTAAATTATATATAACAGGATCACAAACCATTGCTTCTGGTCTAATTAATCTATCAAATTGCAAAAGTATTTCCCAAGACTCATTGATAAAAGGATAAAAAGGTTGTGTTAAATAAGGAATACCACTAATAATATTTGATTCAAAAATAGGAGCATCAAAATACATAATTTTTTTAGGGGGAATTTGATTTAATTTTAAAACTAAATCGTTTTCTAATAAAAAAGCAATAGAATATTTTCCATAATTTAAGATTCTTTTTATAGAAAATGTATTAAACTCGTAAGGAATAACTTTTACACCCCTTATAAAAGGATTTTGATCTTCTAAAAAAAATAACCTACTCTTTTTTTATAATCATTTATATATTCATCTAAAAGTTCTTGTATTCCAATTTTTCACACCTTATTCCCCAATCTAAAAAATGAGTTCTTGATGTTTTTTCATTTAGGATTGTATCAATTTTAGGAATTTGAATTTTTTTTATTTTTGCTAAATAATGTAAATCATAATAGCCAATTGAATTTATCTTGGATTCTTGATTTATGATTTTTAATAAATTTATAAGTTCTTTGTTATTTTTAAATTGTTCTGATTTTTCTGCATTTTTTAACATTTTTTCTATTAATTCTGATTGCCATAATTTGCCAGTCCATATCGGGCCTGTGTAATCCCATTCATTATAATTATTAATTTCTGTTATTTTATCAATTATTTTTCTTTCTGATGTTTTCCAATTGTATAATAAAAATTTATGGTCTTTTATTATTTCATCAGATTTTTGCCTGCCTTTTTCACATTTAAAAAAAACTCTGTAATAATGATCTTTGTAAAAAGAAAAAATTGGAATTAATGCTTTCTCATATTGGCTTCCAATTAATTGAACTTTTCTAATTAATATTCTTATGCCTGTTTCGTGCATAAATTCATTTTTTAATGGCTTTGAAAAATATTTTCTTAAACATGCATTTTCAGAATTTCCAGATAAAGCAGCTGTGTCTGTTGCAGTTACTGCTAAAATCCCATTTCTAGAAATTCTTAAAATTGATGATTCTAAAAAAGGATTTGGGCTGCCAAATGGATCAATATCAATATAATCAAAACCATAACTATCTAATAAAAATTTTACAGCATCTTTTTCATAAACAAAAATATTCTTTTCTTTTAAGCTATTTAAATTATTTAAAGCCAAATTTTTTAGAATATCTTTTTTTGTTTTGTAATCATTTATTGAAATATTTTTTATTTTTTCTTTTTTTAATTCTAACAAAAATCTTATGCTTCTTATTCCTGTTCCTGCTAAAATATCTGCTATCTGCATATCCTTATTTTCAACAGAATTTAAAACTAATATAGTTAAATCTCTATTTAATTTCATTACAGGATTATAAAAAGTTTGCAATTTTTTTGATATCTTTCCTTTATAGATTTTTATTTTTGCTAAACCTTCTTTTATTATTTCTGTTTCTGCTTTGTCTTTTATATCTTTGTATTTTATAGTTATATTATTTTTATCATTATATTTTTTAGTGTCTTTTATATTATCTTTTTTAAACATATAAATAAGAAAAAATAAAATAATTAAAAAATATTGCCCTTCTTTGCCTAGGAACAGATGGACGCCAAACATTTGTTGGACACAGTCCTTTGTTGAAGTTAGAGCCC
>JAWBPL010000076.1:0-4239 GCA_038825025.1 Candidatus Woesearchaeota archaeon
GGCTCTCATCAACAAAAATAAAGAAACTGACGATGAAAAAGCAAGTTCTGTATGCTGCAAAGATTCTATATTTCCTGTAAAATATCTTATAAAACCAATAAATATCATGACTAAAAAACTAAACAAAAACATATAAGTTGGAATCGCAAAAACAATGCCAGATTCTTTTATTCCTTTTAAATTCATAAGCATAATAAAAAAAATGACTAATAAACCAATAATTATTTTATAGTTTAAAAGTTCTGGAAAAGCTGATGTTAATGCTGCTACACCTGCTGCAACACTAACTGCTACTGTTAAGATATAATCCATTAATAAAGAAGATGCTGCAATTAATCCTGGTTTTTCTCCTAAATTTTCTTTTGCAACGATATAGGCACCTCCTCCGTTTGGATATGCAGTAATTGTTTGCCTGTAAGATATTATTAAAATTAATAATAAAAAAACAATAATCATAGCAATAGGCAAAGAATAGCTTAAAGCAAAAATGCCTGCTGTTATAAGGACCAATAAAATTTCTTCAGTTGCATAAGCTACTGATGATAAAGCATCTGATGAAAAAACAGCCAATGCTATTTTTTTTGATAATCTTTGATGCTTATATTCCCAATTTGGAAGTGCCTCTCCAATAATGAACTTTTTTAGTTTTTCAAAGAGCATTTAAATTTGGATTTTAAATTTTTTTATATATTTAATTCCTAAGAATTATAAAAATTAAGTTAAATAAGAAAAAAGGAAGAAATAATAATATAAATTATAGATCAATTTAGAATAGATAACTTTATTTATAAGGAAACCTCATAAACTTTTTACAATTTAAGCAATAATAAACTAGCTTTTTTTTATTTAATCTGACTCTACAATTTATCCCTGGATATAAATAGGAAAGGCAATGCTTGCAAAACTTTTTTTTAAAAGGATTTGGAATTTTTACTTTGTATTTCATAGAAATTTTTTTAGCTAATCTCACATATCTATTACTAAATTCAGGATATTCTTTAAAAAATTCATCTGCCAAGGAAAAAAGCCTTAAAATCCATTTTTCTGCATTTTCTCTAATTTTTAATGATCTTTTTTTATGCTTTTGCTTCATTTTGTAAAAATATTTGATATTTTAATAACAAAAAATTTCTAATAAAAAAAATAAATTATAATAAAATTATAAAGATATCTTAAAAGATAAAAAATAACAAAAAATATATACATAAGATTTTAATATAAACTACTTTTGTGTAGTATTATGGAATTTTTGAAAAAAATTTTTAAAATAGAGCCAAAAGAGATTAATCTTAATTTAATTGATGTTCAAGATTATTTAGATGAAAATTCTAATAAAATTTTAGAGGAAGAAATTGATGTAATAAATAAAGATATAAATGATTTTAAGAATTTATTATATAAATTAAAAGAAAAAATAAAGGATTTTGAAAATAAAAATTTAAATGAAATCTCTGTTAATGAAAGAGAAAAACTATTTTTTGATTCTTTTAAAAAATCATATTTAATAAAAACCTATAGTTTTATTGAAAATATTGAAAATCAAATTCAAAATTTAAATATAGAAACATCTAATTTAGAAAAATTAGAAAAATTTTGTTCTTTGTTTTTTGAGGAATTAAAAAAAAGAAAACAAGAAAATATAAAAAATAATTCTGTTTTAAGCAAGCATTTTCAATTGGATGAAATAGAAGAATTATTAGAAAGTTTAAATAATAAAATAAAAGATATAAATGAATTTTTAAATGATGGTAAATTATCAGAATATAAAAGATTAAAGGTTTTTATAAAGCAATTGAATGAAAAGAAATACCTTTCTGAAAAACTAAATAAAGAATTAACAGAATTAGAAGATGTTTTAAAATTAAACAAAGAAAAAAAAGAACTTTCTGAAAAAAAGCTTGAAGAAATAAAAAATTCTCAGGACTTTTTAACATATAAAAAAATAGTAAATGAAAAAGAATCAATTTTATTAGAAATTAAAAAAATAGAATCAGATTTAAATAAAAATTTTAAAATTTTAGAAGCTAGTTTAAAAAAACAGGCACATGCTTCATTGAAAAATGAGATTATTTTTGATTATTTAAGCAGTCCATTAATTGCATTAGAAAAAGATAATGAACTAAAAATAGCACATATATTAGAGCAAATAAAATTAAATTTAAATTACGAAATAGAAAAATATGAAATAGAAAATAAAGATAATGAAATAGAAAATAAAAATTCAGAAAATATACATGAGATTAAAGAGCTAAAAAAAGAATTGAAAATTTTGGAAAATTTAAATAAAGATTATTTTGAAAAGATAAAAAAAGATATTTTAAAATTAAAAAGCGATTTGGAAATAATACAAGGTGTTCTAGATAGAACAACAATAATAATGGAAATTAAAGATTTAGAATATCAAATAGAGCATTTCTCAAAAAAATGCTTTGAGATTGAAGAAGAAATAAAAAACAAAAAAGAAAAATTAAAAGAAATGGAAAAAATAAAAAAAGAAAAAATAGAAAAAATGCTTTATGACTTTACAGATAAAAAGATAATTATTACAGACATTGATTTATGAGTAATTTTAAAAATTAGATATTTAAAAAAATTTTTCAATAACCTTTCTCATTGAGCCATAAAAGTTTATATTATTATTCATTTTTTTTATTATATTCTTAATTAATTCTCTTTTAGAATCTTTTTTTTTCAAGGGACATTTTGTTTTTAGTATTGGAAATTTTTTTTCTATTGCATAATTAAGAATTTCATTTTCTGATAGAAAAATTAAAGGCCTTATTACATAAATATCTTTTTTTGATTTGTATTTTATTTTCATTCCTTCAAACTTTGAAACAAAAAACATATTTAATAAAAAAGTTTCAATTGCATCATCTAAATTATGGCCTAATGCTATTTTATTGCAATTATTTTCTTGTGCTATTTTATATAGCAAGCCTCGCCTTAATCTTGAGCATAAAAAGCAATAATTTCCTGTGTTTTTCTGTTTTCCTAATGTTTTTTTTAAAATAGAATCAAAATCCGAATTTTTTATTATGTAATTTTGATTATTTTTCTTAAAAAAATTTTCTATTTTTTTGTAATTAGTGTTATAAGAATTAATTATAACTGGCAATATATCAAATTTTATAGGTGCTTTTTTATTTAATTGAAAAAGTAAATCATATAAGACAAAACTATCTTTGCCACCAGAAAAGCCAATTAAAATTTTATCGTTGTTTTCAATTAATTTATGTTTTATTATTGTTTCTGCAAATGTTTTTTTTAGGTTCATAGATTTTTTAGAATTATTATTTTTTTAATAGGTTTTTGATTTTATAATAATTAGTTTATTTGTAAAATAAATATTAGAAAAGTTTAATAATAAGTATATATTTCTTTTTTTTATGGCAAAAGTTTTAATTGCAACTTTATATAAAGCTGAGCCTGTTTTATTGTTCTTAACAAGAATTGGGTTTGAAAGAGTGATACTTTTAATAGATGAAAAACCTAATGAAGAACAATTAAATAGTTTAAAATTAATAAAAGAAAGCATAGGCAGGGTTGTTGATATAAAAGAAGTAAAGTGTGCTGTTTATGATATTGTTAAGGTTGCTGAAAAAGCAGTTGAAATTATTGATATGCAACCAAGAGAGGATCAAATTTATATAAATATAACTTCTGGAAGAAAAACAAAAGCAATAGGCTTATTATTTGCTTCTTATGCACGAAAGGATAGAATTTCAAAAATTGCCTATAACCCAGAAGAAGATAAAAATTCTATTGTATATTTGCCTAAATTATCTTTTCAATTAAATGAATCCCAAAAAAAAATTTTAGAATATTTAGATAAAGAGGATTTTCAAAAATTAAGCTTTGCTAATATGGCTGAAAAAATTGGCATTTCCAGAGCAATGTTTTACAAAAGCATTGAAGAACTAAAAGATATGGATTTTATATATTCAACAGATGAAGGAATTTTTTTAACAGATGCTGGAAAGATTGCGAGGTTGTGATAATGATTAATGATTTTAAAAGGATGATGTCTGCTATTATATCATCTATAAATATCTCATTTTCTGATTTAAATAAAGACAAAAGGTCAATAAGAAGAGAATATGATTTTACAATGAGATTGTTTATGATTCTCTATAAAAGGTTTCATGATAAGATAATGAATGCTGACAATTCTTTTTCAGATGGAATTAAAGAAAGCCAGTCTGATTTAACAATAATAAGCAAAACGATAGATAAAAT
>JAWBPL010000077.1:0-4236 GCA_038825025.1 Candidatus Woesearchaeota archaeon
AATTTGTGTTTTTTGAATTTTTTCTAATTTTTTATTTATTTCTTTAAAATTATCTGAAACAATTAATAAATCAATGTCATTTGCTCTTTTTTCATTTATTATTATTGAGCCAAACAAAATGACAAAATAAGATATTTCTTTTATATCTATGAATGTGTCTAGCCATCTTTGATATTGATTTGCTTCTTTTATTAATAAGGTTTCAAGAAGTTTCTCAGTCAATGGATTTTTCCAATTTAATGTTATTATTTTTATGCTTGTTTTTGTGTTTGTTATCTGATTTAATATAATTAAATTATCTTTTTCTAATTTTTTTAAGGCTTTCCATATTCCTGGCCTTGATATATTTAATTCATTAGCTAACTCAGTTATTGTTTTAATTCCTTTTAATATTTTTAATAAGATTAAATCATCTGTTTCCATTTAGTTAATAGTTATTAACTATTTGTTTATAAATATTTTGTTTTGTGAATATTGAAAAGATTAGTATTAATGTATAAAATAAAAGGTTTTATTTTTAATATATATTTTTTTAGTAAAAAAATAGTAAAATTAATAAACTTACAAATACTTTATTTTTTGAATTTAAATTTATAAATCTTATAAATAAGATATAATTTATTTAGTTTATGGAAATTGAAACAACAAAGATGTCAACGAGGGGGCAAGTTATAATCCCTAGAGATATTAGAGAGTATATTGAAGCTGATAAAGACACAATTTTTGTAGTCATGCCTATTAATAAAGAAACAATAGTAATGAAAAAAATTAATAATAATTTAATTGAAGAATTTAAAAAAATAAGAAGTGAAATAAATAAAATTAATGAAAGAGATATTAGTAATGAGATTAAAGAATATAGAAAAAGTCGTTCTTGATTCTAATATTGTTATTTCTTCTGCTATTTCTTTTAATGGAAATCCTGCAAAAGTTTTTGAATGCATCTTTTAAAAATTAAAAATTATAAAAACATAAAAATAGCTTCAGCCAGTGAGTTTTTGAAAATTTTTTTTAAAAATTATGAAGATTAGGGTTAATCCAATAAATGATGTGATAGCATTAGAGATACTAGTAAAGAAGGCTGATATTGAAATGGTTCTAATATTATTGTTTCAAAAAAACCAGAAGAATTACTTTAAAATTTTTTTGCAAAATTTTTTACTGCTTTTCTTGTTTTTTATGATCTTCATTTAAAGTTGTATTAATCTTAGATTTTCCAAAATTATTTTTAAAATAAATTATTGTTTTTTTAATTCTTTTAATTTATCTCTTATAGCTTCCATAATAATTACTTTATAAATTTTTTAATACTATACTTTTAACTTTATTAACAAACATTATTGATTTTATTCTTAAATTTTCCACATATTTTTCATCAAATTTTGTTTTTGTTGAATAGGTTGCTTCTTCTCTTTTGTTCTTTGATTCAACATAAAAGAGAATATCCTCATAATCTAATATTCCTGATAAAAGATCAATATCTTCTTTTGATATCTCTTTTTTGTAAAATTCTTTTATTAGAATTAGTAATGTTGCTAAATGATTTTTTGAGCTATATTTTTTTGTTTGTATTAATGCCAAAGCAGAATGATAACATGAATAATAACAGCCAGTTATAGCCCAATCTAAAAAATTTAGTTTTATGTTTTCTTTTACAAATCTTAAATTATTATCTGATTTTTCCAAATGACCTTTTATTTCTTCTTTATCCACATTTTGAATTATTAATTGTTTTTCTTTTAATAAGAGACTTATTCTTTCGTTTAATAAATTCGTATCATTTAAAAAATTTTGAAGTTCAATTTCTCTCATTTAAAGCCTCGTAATATTGTATATGATTTATTAAAGGATAACCTGTATTTATAGCAGACTGAACAACTTTATCTTTTTTTAATTTAATTTCTTTTAAAAATTCTTTGAAATTTATTTGAAAACAGCTTATTTTTAAGCCTGTTAAAGCATCTGTTTCTTTTTCAGCTATTTCTGTTTTTATTGATTTGTTTACGATTAATAAAAGGTCTATATCTGAATCTTCTTTATAAGTTTCTTTTGCAGTTGAACCAAATAAGATAACAAAATGAGGTTTTTCATCTAATGTTTTTAAAAAAATAGAGATTGCATTTTTTCTTATTAAAGGCAATTTTTCATATCTATTTAAATCAAATAATTCAAAAATAAGATATGTATTTAAAGAATTTTTTAAAAAATATTTTTTTAAATTGCCTTCTTTTTTTGAAATTAAAATATTTTCTTTTTCAAGTTTTTTTAATATAGAAAAAACACTTGGCTCATGTAATTTTGTTAATCTAACTATTTTTCTAAAATGAAATGCATCATATTTATTTTTATAAAATAATTCTAATATTTTTATATAGCTATTATTTAATAATGTTATCATTTTTATAACAATTGTTATAATATTTATAACATATTTAAATATTTTGTTTTGTGAATATTGAAAATATTAAGATTAATCCATAATAAATAATTTTATTAATAAATTAGTAAAGAATATAAAATAAAAAAATATTCAATTGTTGTGATAATACATATTGATATTAGTGGCCAAATAACACAAAAAAATATGAATTCTGCTTTAGCATTAAAATCAAGTGATGGCTTTGAGTATAGTGTGTTTTTAAGAGCAAAGGATAAAAAATTTATTCTTAATAAATATAAATTTTTTAAAAGAATAGAAGAAAAAGTATATTGCATAATGGTTTTTTATTTGCTGAATGATAAGTTAGATAAAAATATTGAAGAGATTGTTTTTTGCAGGGATGTGAATTTCAGAAAAGTAAAAAATATTTTATTAAAAACAATACCTCCTCTTAAAAATTTTATAATTAGACAAAGAGACAGTGATGATTTTAATTCTTTAGCTCATAAAGTTGCTTTAAAAACATTTCAAGGAAAAAGGAAATATGATATTTTAATTACAAAAAAAATGATTGAAGAAAAATTGAGGATGGATGGCATAATGCCATAATCCCGATTGTGTCCTTGTGCATATAGCCTTAGACTCCTCCAGGCAATCCTCAATAATAAATTAAAGGTAAAACAATTATTTAAAATTTTTCTTTTTTTAAAATTGAGAAGATTAGGATTAATGCTATAAATGAAGTAATTGCGTTTGAAATACTAGAGCCTAAGATTCCGTATTGTTTTGTTAGGAAGAAAGAGCCTATGATGTTAGGCTGATATTGAGATGGTTGTTGTAATTTATAGAAAAATTTAATAATACTTTATATATTCAAAATATTACAATGGAAACAATAAGCCTAAAAATTGAAAATAGTATTTTAAAAGAGATAGATCAAAAATTAAATAAATTTAGATATAGCACAAGAACTGAGTTTATAAGAGATGCAATAAGGCAAAAATTAATTGAGCTTGAAAAAGAAGAAGCAATAAGAAAATTGTCTGGATATAAAGGGAAATTTAAATCAATTAGAATGGATAATGAAGCAGATAAATTGGCAATTGAAGAAATAAGCTCAAAATTAGATTAATTCTTCTGGCTTTTTTATTTCTACAATTTTTGATAATTCAAGAAAATGCTTATCTCTTGTAATTAATATTGCTTTATTCTCTCTCGCTATGACACTATGTAAAGCATCATTTATATTAAGGCTATGTTTTTTTGATAGTTCTTTTGCTTCATTAAGATTATTATTAGTAATGCTAATTTTTATTTTCTCTGGAAAGATATCAAATATTTCTAAAACTTTTTTTTCAGAAAAAGAAAATTTTAGTTCTGCTATGTTTAAATCAGAATAAATAAGAATGTGTTTTTCATTGATTATTAATTTAAATAATTCAAAAGCCCAGTCACCTAATGGCCTAAACTTATCTTTTCTATTTTCTAAATAATCCCTATAAATACAAGTATCTATATAAAAATTCATAAAAATTTAGTAATAAATTACTAATTTAAATCTTTTGTTTTCTGAATATTGAGTATATTAGGATTAGTGCAATAAAAGAAGTAATTGCATTTGAAATACTAGAGCCTAATATTCCGTAATGTTTTGTTAAGAAATAAGAGCCTATGATGTTGAAGAAGGCTGCTATTGAGATTGTTGTTGAGGGGATTTGGGGTTTGTTTAGGCCTTGGAATATTGAAGCATAAATTTGATGTAATGAAATAAAAATTTGACCTAATGATAAAGGCAATATTATTAAACTAGTTTGTATGTATTTTTCTCCGAAAAGTAAGGTAATTAAAAATTTGTT
>JAWBPL010000078.1:0-4177 GCA_038825025.1 Candidatus Woesearchaeota archaeon
ATATTATTATGAATTATTATTAATTTTTTGATTTTTCATGGCGACTGTAGCGTAATGGTAGCGTGGAGGCCTGTGGAGCCTTAGGAGGGAGTCCGATTCTCCCCAGTCGCCCTTCTTTATATAATTTTTATAATTTTAGGTAATCTGATAAATCTTTTTTATAATAAACTATATAAAAAAAACCATATAAAAAAACCATATAAAGAAAAAACTATATAAAGAAAAAAAAATTACATTTTTATGCAGAAATGCATGGGGAGGAGCTTCAGAGCTTATGTCTATGACTAAATGCCTGAGGAAAACTCCTTTTTTCTATTTTTATAAAAATCAATATTTAATTAAAAGGAATATTTAATTATATCAAATTAATATTAGAAATATATAAAAAACACAAAATAATTTATAAAAAATTAGATATTATTTTTTAAACATATAATAATATTTGTTTCCTATAACTTTAAATTTTATTAATCTGCTTTCTGTTTTTCTTAATTTTTTCAAGTTGTTTGTTACAGAGCCTATTGAAACATTCATTTTATCAGAAATATCTTTAGAAGTTAGCCATTTTCCTTTGTTTTTTTTTAAAAAATTAAACACTTCTTGTTGTGTCATAATAATTATTAAGAAACAGGACTTAATAAATCTTTTTATTAGATCTAATTTAGAAAAAAAGGAAAAAAATGATAAACTTTATTATTTAACTAAATTTTTTATTTTATATGAAATGCCCTTTTTGCGGTTTTGAAGAAACAAAAGTAATTGATAAAAGAGAAACACAAGATCAAGAAATAACAAGAAGAAGAAGAGAATGCTTGTCTTGTGAAAAGAGATTTACTACTTATGAAAAACCAGAAAATATTGAATTAATAGTTATAAAAAAAGATGGCAGAAGAGAAAATTTTGATTTAAATAAATTAGAAAAAGGAATTTTAAAAGCATGTGAAAAAAGGCCAATTTCAATTGAAAAAATAAAAGAAATAGTTTCTGAGATAGATTATGCACTAAAAAATAAAGGAACTTTAGAGATTAGTTCTTCTTTTATTGGCAATTTGGTTATGTCAAAATTAAAAAAATTAGACAAAGTTGCTTATATAAGATTTGCATCAGTTTATAAAGAATTTAAAGAGATTGAAGAGTTTGAAAATGAATTAAAAAGGTTAACAAAAAAATAAATATAGGTTTATATTTAAGTAAGGATTTATCAATAATTGGATTTATAAAAATTTAAATAAAATTTTGGTTGATATAAATGGAAGATAAAGAATTAGCAAATATATTAGAAATATTTCTTACAATACAAGTTTCAAAAGAACTGCCAAGGCAAGGTTTTCTTTATTCTGGCTTTAAAAGAAATGAAGCTGATTCTGTTGCTGCCCATTCATTTAGTGTTTCAATTTTTTCATATTTATTAGCAAAAGAATTAAAAAAAGAGATTAAAGAAATTGATCCTGAAAAAACATTAAAAATTGCTTTGTTTCATGATTTGGGCGAAACAATAACAGGAGATATAGGGACATATGCTAAAGAATTAGCTCGTGGTGTTTTTGATAAAGTTGAATTAGAGGCATTTTCTCTTTTATTTAGAAATATAGAATATAAAAATGAAATGTTGGATTATTTTGAGGAATATCAAAAACTTTCATCTATTGAGGCACAAATAGTAAAATTTGCAGATGCATTAGATGCTTTTGTTCAAGGCTTTAATACACCAAGTGCAAACCTAGATGATTTAAAAAGAACTATTTCCTTTATTTCAAAGAAAAAAATAAAAAATCCTAAATTGTATAACTTATTTCATAGAGCAGTATGGCTAATCACAGAGAAAAAAACAACATTATATAAAGGTCATATCTTTGGAAAAGATGAAAAGCAAGAAGAATTGTAATAGTTTTTAGTTTATCTTTTTTTTATTTTCTTAATTAATTTTATATTATCTATTATTTTAAATATATTAAAAGCAAACTTTATAAATAATTAACAATTGTTAATTTTTTCTAATGGATACTCCACAAGAAATACAAGTATGGTTTGTATTGCCTGCATTGAGAAAAAAATATGCTTTAAATTTAAAAAATAAAGGCTTTAAGCAAAAAGAAATTGCAGAATTAATGCAAGTAACTGAGGCTGCAATAAGCCAATACTTAAAAAATAAGAGAGCTAATATAGATTTGCCAAATAAAATTGATGAAGAAATTAAAATTTCAATAAAAAAAATTTTAGAGAAAAAATCTTCATTTAAAGTAGAATTGCAAAAAAATTTGAAAAAAATAAGCAGAGAAAAAATAATTTGTGATATTTGTAAGGAGCATACTAATGCTGATAAAAATTGTAATATTTGTTATGAATAATTAATTTATGAATATAAGAATTGTTAATATAGATAAATAATAAAAAAAGAATATAAAAAATTAAAGGTGTAAAATGGCATTAATAATAAAAGATTTGCATGTTGAAGTTGATGATAAAGAAATTTTAAAAGGAATTGATTTAGAAATAAATGAAAATGAAACAACAGCATTAATGGGCCCTAATGGCTCTGGAAAAAGCACTTTATCATTAGCTTTAATGGGACATCCTAATTATAAAATTACAAATGGAAAAATAATATTAAATAATCAAGACATAACAGAATTTGAGCCAAATGAAAGAGCAAAAAAAGGATTGTTTTTGTCATTTCAATATCCTCAAGAAATTTCTGGGATAAATATGATAAATTTCTTGAAAGCAGCTTATAATTCCATATATCCGGAAAATAAAATTTCAGTGATGGATTTTATGAAACTTGTAAATGAAAAAATGTCAATTTTAAATATGAACCAGGAATTTACAAAAAGAGATTTAAATGTCGGCTTTTCTGGCGGAGAAAAAAAAAGATCAGAAATATTGCAAATGCTAGTTTTACAGCCTAGATATGCTATTTTAGATGAAACAGATTCTGGCTTAGATGTAGATGCTTTGAGAGATGTATCAAAAGGCATTAATGAATTAAAAAAAAATAAATCAGGCATTTTACTTATAACACATTATCAAAGAATTTTGCATTATGTGATTCCAGACAAAGTTTATGTTTTAATGAATGGGAAAATAATTGCATCTGGAAATAAAGATTTAGCAGAAAAAATTGAAAAAGAAGGCTATAAAATATTTCAAAATAAATGAGAATTAATTTATTGAAAAATATTGAAAAACAAAAAAAATTATAAAATAAAAATATAAGAAGATAAGATAAAAATGGGAGAAAAAAGACTTGATAAAGAAATTGAAGTAAAGCCAGAAGATTTGAATATTGAATATAAATATGGTTTTAAAGATCCTGAAAAATTTTCATTTAAAACAGAGAAAGGATTAAACGAAGAAATAATAAAGACAATTTCTAAAATAAAAAAAGAGCCAAATTGGATGTTAGAAATAAGGCTAAAAGCATATCAACATTTTAAAGAAAGAGCAATGCCAAAATGGGGCCAAGATTTAGAAAAAATAAATTTTGATGAAATTTATTACTATGGAAAGCCAGAAGGAACACAAGCAGAAAAATGGGAAGATGTTCCTGATTATATAAAAAATACTTTTGATAAATTAGGCATTCCTGAAGCAGAAAAAAAATTTTTAGCTGGTGTAGGTGCACAATATGAATCAGAAGTTGTTTATCATAATTTAAGAAAAGAATTGAAAAAAAAAGGAGTTATTTTTCTTGATATGGATGGAGGCTTGAAAAAACATCCTGAAATTGTGAAAAAATGGTTTGGCAAAGTAGTTCCTTATGCTGATAATAAATTTGCAGCATTAAATACTGCTGTCTGGAGCGGCGGCTCTTTTATTTATGTTCCTAAAAATGTTAAAGTTGATTTGCCATTACAAGCATATTTTAGAATAAATGCAAAAAACATAGGCCAATTTGAAAGAACTTTAATTATTGCTGATGAAGGTTCTTATGTGCATTACATAGAGGGTTGTTTTATAAAAGGAACAAAAATATTAACAAAAGAAGGAGAAAAGAATATTGAAGAAATAAAACAAAATGAATATGTATTAAGCCATAACTTAAAAGAGAAAAAAGTCTATAAAACACAAAAAAGAAAATATACTGGTTATCTGTATGAAATAGAATATTATGGGGACACATCAAGAAAAATTGTTGCTACTGAAGAACATCCTTTTTATGCTGTCAGAAAAGAAA
>JAWBPL010000079.1:0-508 GCA_038825025.1 Candidatus Woesearchaeota archaeon
TAAATAGCCAATGCAGCGGCTAATTCAATAAAATTAGCATCATTTTTTTGTTGTTGACCACCTTCAAAATTAGTATAGGATTTAGTAAAAGGAGAATTGCCGATATAATAAAGGAGATTAAGATTTTTAAGATTATCAGAATAATAAGATAAGGCGGCAATAGATTTAGTAATAAAACTGCTAGAATCGATACGACTATTATCATTTTTATCAAGAGCAAAATAAGGTAAAACGAAGACAGCACCTTTTATAGAATTACTCAAAGCATTTGAATTAGAATTCAAGAAATTATTTAAAAGCAAAGGAAAGCCAGCGGCACCAGTACCACCGAAAATAGATGAAATAATAAAAATTCTATCATCATTTTGAAAAAGATTAATGAAGTTTTTAAAGAACTCAGATTTATTAATAGAATTTAGAACAACAGTACCGACATTAGGACTACCAAGGAAGCCATAAGTAAGAGAGTCATCGAAATTATCTTTGGAGTATAAAAGTTGGAGTAAAT
>JAWBPL010000079.1:518-4048 GCA_038825025.1 Candidatus Woesearchaeota archaeon
ATCTTTAGTTTCAGGATCTTTTATAAAATTAAAATTAATATATTCTCTAAAAGTTTGACCAGAAGTTTCAGGGAGTTTTAAAAGAAAACTATCTGGTATGGAATTATCATTTTTAGAACTACCGAGACCATTCAGAGATATAAGTTGATTATGAAAAAAAGAATTTTCAGGAAAAGGATCAGGTATTTTATTACGAATATCACGATAAATATTTAAGAGTTTAATAGTTCTATTAGTATCTTCATTTTGAGAATCAGTATCAATAATAATAGGAATAATTTTATCAGCGTTAATTTTCAAACCAGAAGCTAAAAGAATTGAGAAAGATCGAAGAACTCTAGCACCAGTACCACCAATAGCAAAGATATATAAATTTGCCATAATTAAGCCCTTTTAGATTTTGAGAAAAATGAAGGTGTATATTTAGCAAGCGGGGATAAAAAACGAATAAAATAAGAAAAAAGAGTAAAAAAAATAGCGGCATAAATAAAATTAATTAGAGCAAAGCTAAGATACTCTGAAGAAAATTCAATTGGTTCAATTGTATAATAAGCGATGAAAGAATTTAGAAAGGCAATTAATAATGAATTAATAAACAAAAAAATATACCAATAAAGGTTTTTAAAGTAGGAAATGAAATACTTATTCAATATACAATAATATAGAAATACAAAAATTAAAGTAACAAAAATCAAAACAAGCCCAGAATAAAAATAAGCATCATCCCATAAAGGGTCATCTTGAATACCGTGTAATAAAACATAGAACCAAATAAATAAATCTTTCATAGATAAACCTATTTATTTAATGAATAATTTAATTTGAAGTAATAGTCATTAGAAGAAAAATCATGATATGCATTTTCGATACCATTTATAATATGATTTAACATATAAGTTTTTAAATTATTGTTATTATTTAAAGAGGCATCGTTATCAGTGCTAAAATCATTGATCCAATTTTGAGGGAATTTTTTTAACCCAATAAATAATTGATTAGAAGAGGCATTAATTTGAGAAATATTTAATTCGAGAAAGTGAGTATTATCTAACCATTTTTGTTTTTCTTTTTTATGGTATTTATTACGAAAAGAATAATTATCAAAAAGATTAAAAGAAGAAACTTCGAGTGAAGGGCTTTGGATAGAAATATATTTTTTAAGAGTTTCAGGTTGAGATAAGAAAGAAGGATAATTAGTAAGATTAAATGCAATAGTGAATTTTAAGTTATTATTTTTTTGTTTAGAATTATAAAACACACCATCTTTAAATCTCCAATTGCCAATACGATTAGAAAGATTTAATATTTCTATATTGTGAGGATTAAGGTCTAAACCAAAATTTATTTCATTTTCAGGTTTGAAAATATTACTATTATTCAAATACTCACGTAAGGAATTAAGTTCATCTTTAGGACCAATTAAAAAGACAAAATAAGGTCTATCAACTGGTTTATTAATGCTAAAAGAAGCACCTTTAACAGGATAATATTTACCAATAAAATCAGAAGTAAATCTGTAAATAAGAGTACCTAAATTTTTATTTTTAGCGGAATTAAAAATTATATTAAATTTACTTTGGATTAGGTTATCTGCGTTAAAATCTTTTTTTGCAATAACTAAGTCAGTTATTAAAATATCAATATTCCCCTTTTTAGATGAATCAACTAAAATTTTAATAAAATCATCAGTAGGAGAAGTTTTACCAATAGCTAAACCTTTTTTATTAATTTTATCACAAAATTCAAACGCATTACCAGAGAATTGATAAAGATTCATATTATCAGAAAAGGTATAAAAATTAAGATTCTTTACAGATAAATTTTTATTATTATTTGAATTAATTTTATCAAGCTCAGCAATTAGGCCGGTAATATTGTTTTTAAATTTTGAACCATTTAAATAGCCAGCCATACTACCAGAATTTTCAAGAATAATATTAATATTGTTGATAGAAATGGATTTAATATTCTTGGAGATGTTTTCTTTTTTTGAACTGTGAGAGCAACCTGAGAATAAATAAATAATTAATATAGTTGCAAATAGAAAGATTAACTTATAATTTTTAGCCATAAAATGCCCTACTTTTTTATTTTTTAAGCATTTTTTTATCTTTAATTAATTTTTTTAAATATAAAGAACAATTAAAAATTTAATGTTTAAGATATTATTGAATCAAAAAAAATTAAATTAAAAAAATCAAATATTTTTTAATTTAATTATAAATGATTTACAATTCGTAAAACTTAAAAAAATTGAAAAATGTCAAACTTAAACATAAAAATTTATCCCTCATAAATGGAATAAAAATAACTTATTTACTTTAGAAAAATAAATAATATTTTTTTTAATGCAAATAATAAAAATTAAATGAACTGAATTTTTTAGTAAAATATTTAGACTATATTTTATGTAGCGATTAATTGATGGTATATAAGTGTATTCGTTGGCGATGGGGTCGTATTTGGCACCGTAGTAGTATGAGTTTTTGTGTTTTTCTTGGAGTTCTTGGAGCGTGTATGTTTTATTGTCTTTGATTTGATATGGAGTAATATTGCCTTCTGTATCGAGTGAATTTTTGAGTGTTAATAGGCTTTTGAAGTTTTTTAGTTTTGCTTGTTTGAAAATTTCAAGTGTTTTTTCGTTTCCAAATTTATTTATAAGTTCTTGTATAATTTCTTTTTCTGGTGCTGTGGGTTTTTTGTTGTATGTTGTTAAAAAAATTTGTGTGGGTGTGTCTTCACTTCTCTTCTCTTCTTTTCTTTTCTCTTCTTTTCTCTTATCTTCTTTTAGGCAAGAATCATTCTCAGAATCATTCTTAGAATTATTCTCAGAATAGTTTTGAATTAATTCAGGTGGATCTGGTAGTAAAGATTTTTGAGGTTTATCTACTCGTTGCCATTTGGACCAATTGATGAATTTATAATATCTGGAATTTTCTATTTCGTAAAAAATGATTGAGATGTTTTTTTCAATTTGTATTAATGAGTTTTTAATTTCATCAATTGAAATATCATCATAAGGAAAGATTATTGAGCGAAGGAATTCTGGTTTAGCTCTTCCCTTTCCATAATCATCTGCGTTTGATATAAGACCAATTAATAAAAGACGGTCAAACAAAGAAAGTTTTGAAACATCTTCGCTTGACCAAAAATTTGGGTCAATCATACGACGGCGTGCCATATTAATTCAAGGATTAAATTTTTGATTTGTAAAGGAATTTATTTGAATTAATAAACTCGATTAGATCATCATAATGAATTTTAATTCTTGAATAGCCCGGAATTTTTACAACAGGCATATTGCAATGTTTAATAAGATATGCAAGATTATTTCTACCTAAACCTGTAATTTTAGCGGCTTGGTGAATTGATAAGAGTTTAGGAATATTTTTATCTTCTTTCTGCATTGTCAATCTCCTTTTGAAGTAGGTTAATGATGTAGTCTTTGAGGTAGAGATCTTGTTCGATAGCGAGGATTTTAATTTTGTTAAGAATTGATGTAGGAATTTGAATATTAATGTTTTTGTGAG
>JAWBPL010000080.1:0-3999 GCA_038825025.1 Candidatus Woesearchaeota archaeon
ACAACATTTTATCAAACTTATTTAATTGGCACTTATAATGTTTCAATTTATTCTAATGATACATTTAATAATATTAACAATACAGAAACATTTACTTTTAACATTACTTATGATGATTTAAATTTATACACAGATAAAAACAAATATGTTTCTGGAGAAAATGTTTTAATAAAAGGAAATGGATTTAATGCATTTTCAAATATAACGATTTATATTTATAATTCTACAAATAATACTTTAACTGGTTTTCCATTTGATGTTATAAGCAACTCAACAGGCAACATAAATTTAAGCTGGCTTATTCCATTAACACAAGAATTGGGCTATTATTATATAAATGCAACAGATAAACAAGATATTAATAGAAGTATTAAAACTGAATTTGAAATTGTTGCAGCAATAATTGAAACAGATAAATTAGATTATCAACAAGGAGAAATTATAAACATTAGAGGTAATTATTTTGATAATAATGAATTGGTTAATGTAAATATAACAAAAGATAACGAATTAATATTTGAAATTAATTTAACAGCAAATTCAACAGGAAATATAAATACAACCTTTTTATTATTATTTAATCAAACAATTGCTAATTATACTTTATCAGCAAGGCAAATAAATAATCCAATAAAGCAAGATAATTATCAATTTTCAATATCAAAAAGAAGTGTTTATGTTTTTACAGATTATCCATTTTATAAAGAAAATGAAATTGTTAATTTATTAGGATATGGATTTAGTTTTAATAATTCTGAAAATATAGGAACAAATGTTTCAATAGATATTTATGATGAGAACGGCTTTTCTATTACAGGATATCCAATAAATTTAACAACAAATAATTCAGGCAATTTTAATTATTCTTTTGTAATTAGTAATTTAAATGAAGGAAATTATACAATAAATGTTACAGATTTAAAATATCCCAATTTAAATAATTTCACTAAATTTGAAGTTGCATTATCAACTTTATATACAGACAAAACAAATTACATAAATGGCGAAATTGTTTATATTACTGGAAGTTATTGGTCTAAAAACACAAAAATAACTATTGATATTAAAAACGAATCTGGTTTATCAATTACTGGATATCCGAAAAATGTTACAAGCACTAATTTTGGAAATATCTCAGATTCATTAACAGCACAGGCAATTGGCTTTGGAATAACAACTTATAATATAATTGCTTATAATCCTTTATTTAATGAAGAAAATGCTTCTGTTAATTTCACAGTTCAGAGAAAAGCACTTTTAGAAACAGAAAAATCTGTTTATGATTTAAATGAATTAATCAATATATCTGGATTTTTCTTTTCACAAAATAGCCCAGTAGAAATTATTATTAGATATTTAAACAATAGTGGATTTGCATATTATTATCCTAAAACAATTTTATCAAATGTAGATGGAAATATAACCCATCAGTTTAATAATACTTATTTATGCTCTGGCAATTATATAATTGAAGCAACAGACAAAACATTTACAAGCTTATATGCTAATACAACATTTAATATTTCTTTTATAAACCAAAATTCAACAATAAAACCAAGTTATAATGCAAGTCCATCTGGTTTATTTAATGTTTTTGCCAATTATGGTAATTCCTATTTATCTGATAATCTTTATGAATATTTTGGTGGAAAAGATTTTAACTCTAATTTTAATGCTTTCTTGAATTATAGTTTTAACTTAACATCATTAAATACACCTATTGAAAGGATTCATAATTTATCTTTTGTTTTAGAATATTGCCATTCAGGAATAGAATCAAATCCTTTATGTAATCAAGGCTATCCTCATGAAGGTATTAGAAATGGAGATCAAATTATAGCAATTTATAATTTCTCTAATAACCAATGGTTTAATTTGACAAACTTAACAGTCAATAGCTTATCAGATGCTGAAAACACATTAACTTTTTATCTTGATGATTTAAACTATGATTTAAGCAATTTTATTCAAAATAACAAAATTCATTTGCAAATAGAATTAGACTTTAACCAGACAGGTGTTCAAGACGATGTTTTAGTTATAGATTATCTAGCAATAAATATTTCCTATGAATCTTATGTTAATAGAGATTGTAATGCTTTAACAACAAAATACTTTGAGATAAACAATTTAAATAAAACAAATAAATTAATTGAAACAACAAACTTTACTATTTATAATTCAACATTAAATTTAATTGATTCTGGAAATAATCCTTATTTTAGATATTTACCACAAAATAAACTTTATTTTGAAGTTTTCACTTCATTTAGTAATGATAATATTTCATATTTCTTTTATAATTTAAGTTTTGATAATTCAGTAAATTTAACCTCTCAGATTAATGAAAATTATAATTATAGTTTGCCTAATTTTAGCCAAAATTATAATGGAGAAACAATTAAAAATATTGTCTTAAATATTACTCCTTTAGTTTCTGTTCAAGATAATTTAATTACTTTTGAAAAAGCACAATTAAAAATTCCAAAAAGAAACCTTGATATTAATACGATAGTGCATTGTAAAAATTATAATTATTTAATTTCAGAATGCTTGGAATTTGAAATAAATGAAACAGATGAATTTGAATTTTTTGAAGATTCTAATTTTATTTACTTTAATGTTAGTAGTTTTGATTCTTTTGGCGGAGGTGTAACAGCAAGCATTCCTAATATTACAAATATTTCTATATATAATGTTACTGGATTAAGTGATACTCATAAAGGTGGCACATTAATAGCAAAATCATTAAATGCTACTTTTAACTTAACAGCAGGAAATGTTTATAGAATTCAATTTAGAATTTATAATGCTGGTAGAAGATGGGACATTGTTTCCAATGATGTTGTTTATCATCAAGGATTAAATAATACATGGCAAATTAATACTTTGCAAGACATATGGTATGTAGATAGTGTTTCAACAACAAATAGAACAGGTGGTAATTTTACAAATGGCAAAGTTGTCTGGAATACTAGTAAATTAGGCAGAATAAATTCAGGAGCAGTTGGCAATTTCTATTATGTTGTGAATATAACAACAAACAAATCAGAAACATATAATGTTTATTTCTTAATTAATGACACAAGCTCAAAATCAGGCAGTTATGATTACTCAGCATATAAAATAAGAGATATAATTCAACCTTATATAACATTGAATAATCCTTTAATGGATGATAATATATCAAGTGGCAATATATTATTTAATTGGACTGCTGTTGATAATTCTGATTATAATTTAACATGTAATTTATCTATAAATCAAAATATTGTTTTAAATAACATAAGTTCAAGAAATAGAAACTTTACAACAGCTTATTATAATTTAATTAATCCAGGAATATATAACTGGTCTGTTTCATGTATAGATACAGATGGAAATTTTAATATTAGTGAGAATAGAAACTTTACTTTAATAAATGGCCCTGAATTTATTGATATTAATATTACTGAAACAAACACAAGCATAAAATTAAATTGGTCAGCCTCTTTATATGCTGATTCATATGCAATCTTTATAACCACAAATTATACATCTGGTTTTTCACAAATAGCTAATGTAACAGGCATTACAAGTTTAGAATGGACTGACAATAATGCTTTTAATAATGAAAGAAAATATTATAAAATAGCAGCAGTAAAAGGAAATGCTTTTGCATTAAGCAATAAAACAGCAGGAAAACAAACATTAGAATTAAAGCCAAATTGGAATTTAATTAGTGTTCCGTTTAATTTATCAGAATGGCAAATATTTAATGGCACTGATGGAAAAAGAATATTTACAGATATTTTATGTATAGTTTCAATATGGAGATATAACTCAACAAACCAAAGTTATGAAAAAACAGATAACTTTAATGGACAATTTATTCCCTCAATTGGTTCTGAAAATTTCACACATTTGGAAAACGGAAAAGGTTATTGGTTTGAAGTTGATAAAAATTGTAATTTAACCTTTTATGGAATTGTTCCAGATAACAATTCAACTTATCCATTA
>JAWBPL010000081.1:0-3975 GCA_038825025.1 Candidatus Woesearchaeota archaeon
ATTTTTTTAATGTTTATAGGCTCTTTATTTTTATTTAGTTTTATTATTGAAAAAGATATGTTTTTTAAGACCAATATTGTTGGAAAGGTAATTGGAAATAATTTTAATGAAAACTTAATTAATGAAACTAATCAATCTATTTTAGAAAATGAAAATAAAAATTTAGATGAAAATACAATTTTAATAGAAAATAATTCTGTTGAAATTTCAAATTCTTACAAAAAAAATATTTCATTAAAATATCCTAATACAAGCGGAACATCATTAGAGAGAAAAGATGAATTAGAAAATTTAAATGAAAATTTTAAATGCATAGAATATAATATAAACAATCAATGTATAAGATATGTGGTTGAAAATAAAAAAAGCTCAAATAACAAGCAAAATAATCAAAATTCAATACAAGCTACAGAAAATGAAATTAAAAACAAAACAAATGAAGAAATATCAATTCCAACACCTATAAATGAAACAGAGCAAATTAATAATACTGAAATAAATAATACAGAATATAATGACATAGAATCTAACAACACAGAATATAATACAACACAACCAGAAAATTCTAATCAAGAAAATAATGAAACTATTTCAAATGATGAATGTATTACAGAGAGGCAATATAAATATTACACAACAATTTTAAAAAAAAATCCTAATTATGAATCTTGTGATTTAAATAATGAATCAGTTACAGATTATTTCTGCCAAGAACAAAGAACAATATACAATATTTTACTTGATTTAATTGAAAAGCCTGATTGTCCTGTATTTTTAGAAAATGGAACAAAATGTGTTCCAAATTGGAGATTTGAATATTACTTAAACAAATTAGAAAACAATACAGATTGCCTTAATACAACAGAAAATGAAAATTGTACTAAAAATATATATTATCAAAAATATTTAGAAATAAAAGACAAGCCAAGATGTCCTGATGAGCCTATGGAAGAGTGTGTTCCAGAATGGCATAGTGAATTTTATTGGATACTTGCAGATAACAATGGAATAGATAATATTTGCAATATTCCTAAAGGAGAAATATTTTTTAACGAGACATGCAAACAAAGAAAAGAATATTATATATCTTATTTATTTTCTATTTCAATGCCAGAATGTCCTAGAGTATATGATTAAGCTATAAAATTATATATTTAATTAAAAAATTTATATATCAACAACGGATTTTATTTTCCATAAACCCTTTTTCTTTATTTCCATTTCATTATAAGTAGGAGATTTTATATGCCCGTGTGTTTCGTAATTTTTTATACTATCTCCATAAGCTTCACATTGTAATAAATATTTATTATCTTTTTTATTTTTTTTAATTTTTATTTTGAATTTAGAAAATATTAAATTTTCTGTGTCTTGATAAAAAATAAGCTCGTCTATAAAGTCATACAACAATCTTTCAATGGTTTTTGCCTCTATTTTGAAAGATATTTTTTTTATTTGTTTTACTTTTTTTATATCTGTTAAAATGTTAAAAATAGCTAATCCTGAATTTTCAAAAGCCTTATTTAATGTTTTTCCATAACTAATAAACATTACATCAGCAGTATGATCTAAATATTCAAATTTTTTACTTTTAGAAATCATTTTTATTAAATTTAATATTTAATTTAATTATTTTTAATATTATTATTTATTTTTAAATCCACTAAATAATTTAGAGATAATATTTTGATTTTTTTCAACTGGCTTTGCTAGTTTTATTGTTTCGTTTTCATCATCTGATGTTTTTTCATAATAACTTAATGTTTGTAAAAATAATTCTATTTCATTTAATGCCCCATATATTTGATGTTGCTTTTCTAATGGATGTTCTTTAGTTTTAAGCATGTCTATTAATTCTGCTTTTCTTTTTTCTAAAGATCTTGTAATTTCATCTAATACCATATTTTAATGTAATAGCAACTAGAATATAAAGGTTTTTGTATTTAGCTATTTAATAATTAATAAATCATAGAAAACTACCAAAAACTATATAAATTTTCTACTTTTGATAATAAAAGTTTATATTATATTTTAATTATTTAGGTGAAATAATGAGTAATGTTAGATTATTAGTATTAGATGTTTTAAAGCCACATGAGCCAATTATATTAAAATTAGCTTCTGCATTAGCGGATTTAAAAGGAATAGATGGTGTAGATATAAGTGTTTATGAAATAGACAGCAAAGTAGAAAATGTTAAAATAACAATTCAAGGCCAAAATTTGAATTATAATAAAATAAAAGAACTTATTGAAGAAAACGGGGCTGCAATCCATAGCATAGATAAAGTTACCTGTGGAGCTGTTTTAATAGAAGAAGCCTCTACTCATCAAGATGATTAATTTCTTATTTTTTTATTAATTTTTTTTATGGTGCTTAATTTATGCTTCAAAAAATAAAAAAATTCTGGAAAAAGATTAAGGAATATAATAGGATAGCCAATATTGAAGAAATGGCTAGAAGATATTTTGCAATGAATTCTTTTGATGGTTTATTAACTATAATTGGTGTAATAGTTGGAAATTTTATTGCAAAAGTCAATGAGCCAAAAATAATTATTTCAACTGGATTAGGTGTTTGTATTGCAATGGGCATTTCAGGAATCTGGGGAACTTATTTAACAGAAGAAGCAGAAAGAAAAAAAAAATTACTTGATTTGGAAAAAATGACATTGTCTGATTTAGAGCATACTAAAATAGCAAAAGCAGAAAAAATCGCAACAATTTTAATTTCATTAGTTGATGGCTTATCTCCTTTTTTATCTGCTTTTTTAGTAATATTGCCTTTTTTCTTTGTAAATTTAATTGGGCTTAAAATTGCTTATTATTTTGCTATTGGAATTGCATTTTCCTTGCTTATGATTATTGGCGGTTTTTTAGGATATATTTCAAAGCAGAACATTTTTATCTGGGGCTTAAAAATGGTTTTTGCTGGTTTAATTTCTTCTATAATTATAATTTTATTAGGATTGCCAATTTAATTTAAAAATTATATTAATTGTTAAATAAAAAAATTTTAGAATTATTTTTTTGAATTATTCTTCTTCAAATTCATCATCATCAAATATCATAATATCTTCTTTATAGAAATTTGATTTTTCATAATAATATATGTTTATTTCTGTATTGCTGCTTATTTCATCAAAGCCAAGGCTCTGTTTAATTTGGTTTAATATTTTTGTTTCATAATTTATGTATTTTTTATTCATCACTATATCTATAACTAAATCATCTTCAAAATTTAATAATACAAAGTTTTTATCTTCTTTATTTATTGAGAATTCCCATTTTTCAGTAAATTCTTCTTTAAATATTCTTTTTAGGCTTATTAGAAAATCTAATTTATTTGAGACAAAATTTTCTTCTTTTTCAATTTCTTTTTTTGTGCTTTTTAATTTTTTTAAATATTCTTTTAATTCCTCTTCTGAAACCCTGTATTGTGATAAAATTGTTGTTTTTTCACCAGAAATTTTTATTTTAAATATTTCCCAATAATTATAATTTTTTCTTGCCTCAATTTTTATTTTATATTTCTTTAAGGACTTTTCAAAAATAATTAAATCATTAGATTTTGCAATTTGTTTCCAACCCATTTTAACCCAAAACCCCCTTTTGAATAAAAATTATCTAAAAATAAAAATTAATTTTATATAAATTATATTAGCTTATTTATAAATCTTTTTTGATTTAAAAAGATATTCTCAAATACATATTATAAAATTTATATTCTCTAATTAATAAATTATCTTATTAAGTCAATATATATTATTTAGCCAATATATATTTTATATATTGATATTATTTATCTAATTTATATTTATGTGTTGTTTATATAATTAGTTTCATAATCAAAACTAATATTATCTAAAAGATCTTTAATATTATCAACTTCAATAATAGTTAAATTATTTATTATTTTATTTAAATCTATTTCTTTAAATAAATTATCTTTTACATTAACTAATGTTTTTCCTTG
>JAWBPL010000082.1:0-3960 GCA_038825025.1 Candidatus Woesearchaeota archaeon
AATTTATAAAGGATTTTTTCAAAATTTTAAATTTAGTTATTATTAACAAGCCAGAAGGATTTTTTTTTTTATTATTTAAGTCATAAGCAAAATAATAATCTTTTAAATTATTTATTATAAAGTCTAAATCTTGTTTTAACCATATTTCTTGTAAACAAACAATAGATAAATTTTCATTTTTTATAAATTCAATTAATCTTTTTAATCTTATTTCTTTATCAATAGAAGCAGGCTTTTTCAATCCCCAGAAATTAATTGAAGCAATTTTTAAAAACATATTTTAAAATAAAAAAAAAGACTTATTAAATTTTTTCAAAATAGTTATTAAAAAAAATTAATTAAAAGATTAATGAAAGTAAAATCCAAAAATTTTATATAGCAATAAACTACTTTTATAGATATGGGCTCATTTGCAGCAGAAAGAGAAACCTTTTTTTATAATTTAAATAGATATGGATTTACTTTATCTAAAGAAGAAATTAAACAAAATTTAATAACTATTTTTTTAATCTCTTTTATGTGGTCTTTTGACAAATGGGGAACAACAACATTTAATGTTTTAGAAGGCTTGAAAAACCTTTTAATTGCAATAATATTTACAACAATTGCTTTAATTTTTTTTCAAATTGGACAGAGAATTTTTGCTGTTTATTATGGCTATGATCCAATTTATGAATATTGTATTGCTGGTTTAATGATTGGAATGATTATAACTTTTGCTTCTAGAGGAAAAATATTCTTTTTTTTGCCAGGGGGAATAAATCTAAGGCATTTGAGGGCAACAAGATTAGGCGAATTTAGATATTACACAAATCAATGGGAATGGGCAAAAATAGGTTTTTTAGGGCCATTCTTAAATATTTTTTTAGCTGTTATATTATCTTTTTTTAAGCAATTTGATTTAGTAAAAGAATTAATTTTTATTAATGTTATGTTCGCTTGGCTTTCTTTGATTCCAGCTCCAGGAAATTCTGGAATGTATTTGTTTTATCCACATATTTATTTTTGGGTTTTTATTGTTGGTTTTGTTTTATCTTCCAGCATATTAATTTTAGCAGTAATGTTTTTTAATTTTCAGCCATTATTAATTATTATAATTGGCTTAGTTGTTGGCTTTTATGCAATGTTTACTTATTACAAAAAAGATGGTAGATGGTAGTATAATTAGCTTTATTTTTTATAAAACAACAACTTTAAACTTTTTGAATAGAAATCTTTATAAAACTTAAAAGATTATAACTATTATCTATATAAAATATCATTAATTAAAAAAAATCAATAAATAGAGGTAGTAAAATGCCAGAAAAAGAAAAAAAACCTTTAGTTGAAGATGAAAGCAAAAAATTTTCAAAACAATTAATCGGAAAAACTATTGTAAGCAAAACAGGAAAAAGATTTGGCGAAGTTGGAGATATTATTTTTGAAGCAAAATCTGGAGAATTAATACATATGATTGTAAATAATCCAACACCATATACAGAAAAATTAGAATTGGAAAAAGACAAACAAGGCAGAATATTAATTCCTTTTAGTGCTGTAATAGCCATGGGTGATTTTATGGTTATTGCAGAAGAAGATATTATTTAATTTTTTAATTTAAATTGTGCTTTTTACTTTTTTTAATGATTTTAATTTAGTTAATTATTTTTTAAAAAATTAGTTTAAATTAAAAAATTTTTAATTTTAATTTTTCATTTATTTTTATGCCATCATCAATTATATTAAAGTCAATTTCTTTTGCATAACAAACTGCTTTCAAATCATTTAAAATTAATTCTAATTTTTCTCTTGTTTCTTTATCACATTCCAATATAATATTTATTTCTTCTTTTAAAGAAAGTTTTTTTGATGACTTGTATTTTCTAACTTCCGATAAAATATTAATTACAAAAGTTCCTATTTCTTCTGATAAATTATCAATTAAATTTTCATTAAATTCAGGCCATTTAGATAAATGAATGCTTTTTTTATTTTCTTTTTGTTTATGATTTATATTAATTTCTTCTTTTTTACTTTCTTTTTCTGCAAAATACAATTGATAAATTTCTTCTGTAATGAAAGGCATTATTGGAGCAACTAATTTTAAAATTATTAATAAAGTTTCATATAAGGTGAATTTAGCAGATAAAATTTCATATTCTTGATATTTGCTTGGATTATATAATCTGTCTTTAACTAATTCTAAATAATTATCACAAAAAATATTCCAGAAAAATATTTCTATTTCTAATTTTGCTTTGCTATATTCATAATTTTCAAAACTTTCTGTGCAATTTTTAATTAGTTTTTGTAATTTTGATAAAACCCATTTGTCTATTTTATTTAAATTTTCAATAGTTAATTCTTTTTTTGCCTTTTCATGATTATAATCTTTTAGATGCATTAAAACAAATTTACTTGCATTCCACATTTTTGTAACCATCTTTTTTCCAGTAACTAAATCTTTTTCTTGAAAAGGCAAATCATCTCCAAGTTTTGAGCCAGCTGCCCAGAATCTTAAAGAATCTGCACTATATTTTTCAATCATTTCTTGCGGAGCAATTACATTTCCTTTGCTTTTAGACATTTTTTTGCCATGTGGATCTAATGCCCAGCCAGAAATCATTACATTTTTCCATGGATTTTTATTATAATGTAAATGGCTCTTTACTAATGTGTTAAAAAGCCAAAAAGTAATAATATCATGAGCTTGTGGCCTTAAATCCATTGGAAATAATTTTTCATAATTTTTTTTCCCTTTAACTAATTCAATTGCTAAAATAGGTGTTAATGATGAAGTTGCCCATGTATCTAAAACATCTTTTTCAGGCACAAACTCAGAAGAACCACATTTAGGACATTTTTTTACAGGGCATTCTGTTTCAATAGGATCAACTGGCAAAGCTTTTTCATCAGCAATTACTTCATAATCACAATTCTTGCAATACCAAACAGGAAAAGGAACACCAAAAAATCTTTGTCTTGAAATGCACCAATCCCATTGCAAGCCATCAATCCAATTAACTAAACGGGATTTCATAAAATCAGGATACCACTTTAATTGTAAGCCTGCTTTTTTAAAATCCTCTTTTAAATCTAAATATTTAATAAACCATTGTTTTGTGTTTAATATTTCTATAGGAGTGCCACATCTTTCATGAACATTTACATTATGCTTAATTTGTTTTTGATTTATTAATAATCCTGAATTTTTCAAATCATTAATAATTTCTTTTCTTGCATCAACAATCTTTAAATCTTTATATTTACCAGATAATTCTGTCATTCTGCCATCTTTTGTTATAGAAACCCTTAAAGGCAAATTATATGCTTTATACCATTCAATATCTGTTTGATCACCAAATGTACAGCACATTACACAGCCAGTACCTTTATCCATGGAAACTCTTTCATCTGCAATTATTGAAACAATATGCTCAAATAAGGGAACTTTTGCTTTTTTTCCTATATATTTTTTATATCTTTCATCATTAGGATGAACAAAAACAGCAACACAACTGCTTAATAATTCAGGCCTTGTTGTTGCTATTATTAAATTTTCAACTACACTATTTTTTTCATTTTTTTCATTTATTTTTTCATCAACAATTTTAAAAACAATATTATTAAAAGTGCTATCTAATTCTTTATCTTCTAATTCAACTTGTGCAATAGCTGTTTGGCATTCAGGACACCAGATTGTGGGGCTTTCTTTTCTATATTCTCTTCCTTTTTTATATAATTCTATAAAAGATTTTTGGCTGATTTTTCTGCAATGTTCATTTATTGTTGAATAAAACAAATCAAAATCACATGACATGCCTATGTTTTTCCAATCTTGGACAAAATCAGGCCTTATTTCTTCTAAAGTATCAAGGCATAATTTAATAAAATCACTTCTTTTCATTTTTACTGCTTTTACATTTTTCATTTTTTCAATTAATCTTTCTGTTGCCAAGCCATTGTCATCAGTTCCAAAAG
>JAWBPL010000083.1:0-3957 GCA_038825025.1 Candidatus Woesearchaeota archaeon
TAAAAATTTATCTTCATTATCTTTTTTAGATAAAATTTCGTCTGTTATAACAATTTGGTCATCAACACCTGTTCCTATGGCAACAATAATTCCTGCAATTCCGGAAATATCTATATTTTGCTTAAATAAAGCTGAAATTCCCAAAATCAATAAAATTTCTGATGTTATAATTGTAATTATTGGAATCGCAATTTTAATTTTTTTGTATCTTGCAACAACTATTAAAACAACAGCTAATTCAGATAATAAAGCAATATAAATTGCATTTCTTAAAAATTCTTTTCCTAATGAGGGTGATAATGAATCTGTTTTTATAATTTCTAATTTAACAGGCAAACTTCCTGTAACTAAAACAGTCTGCAATCTTTTCATATTTTTTTGTGCTTCTGTCAATGCTTCTTGCCTATTTCTGCCAAAACCAGAGCCAGAAATCTGAATATCTGTTGTTGGATTGCCTTTTAATTCTGAGCCAATTCTCAAAGAATCAACTAAATTATCATCTAAATATAAATCAATATTTTGTGATAAATAAGAATCGCCATTTGCATCATACATAATATCTAATTTATTTGTTTCTTTTGCTTGTCTTTCTGCTGCTTCTTGTGTTAATTTTATTGAAAACCTGAATCTGCAATAAGTGCCATCACTATAATCCCTGCAACCATATTGAGGATCAATTCCAGAACATTCTGAAGTTCTGCAAACAAAGGTTATATCTTTTCCGCCCATAAAAATTGTTTCATTTGCAATTTTTGCTTCAAACTTGCCTTGTTTTGCAATTAATTCTTTAACTTCTTCTTCATTTGCACCTGCTATTTCTATAATAATAAATTGATTTCCTGCTAAATCATTTGATTGCCTTATTATTGTGTCACTTAAACCAAATAAATTAAGCCTTTCTTGCATATTGCTTAATAAGAAATCCATATCTTCTTTGTTCAATTTTGTTTCTGGCTTTAAAACAACTCTTGTTCCGCCTTGCAAATCTAATCCTAATAAAATATTGCTTTTTGGGGCATCATAAACTTTTAATCCAAAATTATTTATAGAATTAAAATTAACAAAATATTCTTTTGTTTTTCCAAAGAACCAAAAAACAGATTTTTCTGTTTTTATTGTTATAGTAGTATTTTCAGGAATAGTTAATAATAAATTTTCAAAATCAGCAACATTTTTAACAGGAATATTATTAATTGAAATTATCCTCTCTCTTTGTGTTGGAACTTCAAAAGAACTAGGATTAGTAAAGCCAGCCAAATATGCTGAGCTGTTTTGTTTTACATTTCTTATTGCAACACCTGTTGCAAAAGGATTTGGAGAAATTGCAAAAATTGTTAAAACAAAAAATATAATATAAAGCCATATTCTAACATTTGAAAATAATTTTTTTAATTTTGACATTTTGACCTTTAGTTTTTATTATTATGATTTTTGAATGTTTTGTCAATTCTTTTTTTCTTTCCTTTCCATATAAAATCTCAAAAATGCAACATTTCCAATCCATGTTGTAATTATATCCATTAATAAACCAACAACTAAGATTAACATTATTTGCCTTAATGCTTCATTATTTGTAAGTAAAAATGATAACCCCATTGCTGCCAAGCCTGAAAAAGACATCGTCAAGCCTGTTTTCATTGCTTCAAAAATTCCAGAATTAATATCTTCTTTTTTCTCTTTTAAAACTTTTGTGGATAATAAAATGCTAGTATCAACAGAATAGCCTATTAACATTAAATAAGCAGCAATCCCGCCAGCAGTTAATCTTATTTCAAAAAGATTCATAAAACCTAATGTAATAAACAAATCTAAAAATGCACTAAAAATTGCAGCAAAAGTTGCATAAATGTTTTTAAAATAAATGTGAAAAACAATAGCCATCCCTAAAAATGCAATTGCCAAAGCAATAAACATTTGCTTAAAAAAGCTTTCTCCCAAAGAAGAGCCCATAACTTCTAAGCTGTAATCATTTTTATCTAATTTTCCTGTTTTTTTCTCAACTATTTCTAAAATTTGTTCCTTTTCTAAATCTGTTGCCTCTATTATAAAGCCAGTTATTTTTCCAGCAGATTCAATTTGCCTTAAATTAATAGATGCTTTTGGAAAATTCTCATTTAGTTCTTTTTCTAAATCTTTTAATACATCTAGTTTCAATTCTTTATTTATGCTTAAAGAAAGCCCTCCTTTTAAACTGACATCTTTTCTTGTGAAATCGCTTGTTTTTATATAAGTATTAATTAATGTAAATATAGAAAAAAAAGTCAAAAAAACTAATATTAAAAATAATTTTTTATATTCCTTTATGTAAAAATTTTTTGTTTTTTCCAAAAAGCTTTTACTAACATTTTCATTTTTATGTTTTTGTTTATCTGAATCTTTCAATGTTTTTTTCATTTTTATTTTATTCTTTTATAGTTTCTTTATATTATTCTATTGTGTTTTTCTTTTATATTATTCTATTGTGTTTTTCTTTTATATTATTTTATTGTGTTTTACTTAGTTTCTTGAGTTTTAGTTTCTTGAGATTTTTTATTACTTACAACTTCTTTTATTTCTGGAATTAATTTAATAATTCTTTCTTTTATCATTTTTAAAACATCATCAGGAATATTTTCCTTTATTGTCAATACTGAATCAGTTATCTCTAAATCTGGAACAAAATTAAATTCATTTTTTAAAACTGCTTTTGCTTTTTCTATTAGGTCTTCTATTTTTCTATTAACTTTTACTTCATAAATAACTTTTTTTCCTGCCAAAGGATGATTAAAATCTACAATGACTCTGCCACCAGAAACAGACCTTACAATGCCATACATGTTGTCTAAATTAATTTCCAAGCCTGGAAAAGGATTAATTTTTTCTTTTAAGAATATTTTCATAGGTAATAATTTTAATAATTGTGAATTTTTTTTGCCAAATGCATTTTCTGGCTCCAAAGTTATTTTAAATTCTTTTATGCCTTGTTTTTGTATTTCTTTGTCTAATGAATCTAAAATATGATGCTCTCCTAGACAAATAACAACAGGGCCAAACTTATCCTGTCTTGTTAAGCCAGAGGATTTTGCTAAATTCTCATCTGTTGTATCAAAAATAGTATTGTCTTCTAATCTACCTGTGTATTCAATTTCAACAAAATCATGAATGTTTAAGTTTGTCATGTTTATTACCTTTTATTTTTTTGAGTTTTCTATTTCTTTATTATTTTTTATTTTATTTTCTATTTTATTTTCATTTGTTTTTAATTTTTTCTTTTTTATTCAAGATTTGATGTTTATTTAAATATTTTACTTAATAGATTTAGTTTGGTATAAAAAGTTAGGTATAAAAAAAGAATAACAGATAGGCACTGTCCCAAATTTCAAAAAATATAAAAACCGCAAGAGCCTTTAAGCTCATTGCGGAGGTGAATCATGAGGCGATTCACCAATGAAAAAACTTTATTTTTTAATAAAATTAAGCATTTGATAAGGAGAGCAAAACTTCCTAGGTATTTGCATAGGTTTGGGCCAAAGATTTATGAGTTTTGGCAACATGCTTTTGCATTAATAGCAAAAGCTTTATTTCGTTTGAATTTTAGAAGAACATACAAATTACTAGATCAACTTGGTTTTATAGTAGCGACAAAAAGCACATTGCAAAGACAAGCAAAGACAATACCTTTAAAGATATGGCAGGATTTGCTTAAAGCAACTCTTGGAGAAAAAAGTGAGATTGTTGCTATAGATGGAACAGGACTTAGTAAATGCACTAGAAGTTGGCATTATATAAAAAGAATAGATGTGGATTTTGTTAATTCTTTTTATAAGATGAGTGTTTGTATTGATGTTAAAAATAGAAAATTTGCCAGCATTAGACTAAGAGCAAAAAGAGCCTCAGATATCAAGATGTAAAATATCTTATTAACAATCTAAAAAATAAGCCTAATCTTTGTATTATGAATAAAAATTATGTTTTTAT
>JAWBPL010000084.1:0-3936 GCA_038825025.1 Candidatus Woesearchaeota archaeon
GTCATTTATTTTTATATAATACCTTCAAATACTGCAAAACATTTTCTTGATTTCCTGAAAAAACAGGCTCTACAAAATCAGGTTTTCTATTCAAATAAGAAATAGCAAGAAAAAAGCAGACACCAATAAGAGTCGTTAAAGACCCCTTTATAAATTCTGTATTATCAAAATTAAAAAAATAATTTGCTATAGCTAAAATCAAACTACCATAAGTTACATTTAAGATAACAACTAAGTTACTCACAGTTTTTTTTTCTGTTTTATATATCCAATCTTCAAATATATTATACATTTCTGTTGATAACTTATAGACATCAACACGACCAAATAAATTTTTAATAACAATGTATTTTTGCTCATTATTACCTAAATCAGAAGGATCATCACTATTAACCCTTAACGAATATGCAAAATTCCCTAAATAAAGTCCATTAGACATTAAAAAATCCTCTAAAGTTTGAGCTTCTTCCATAAAATTTTTGTTTTTTTTTTTTATTTATAAATTTTACTATTTTTAAGTTATAAATAAAGTATTTTATTAAATAAAAAAGTATGTCTGTATTATTTAGACAAACATTATAAATATTATTTTTATTATTTAGTTAATATTTATTATTTAAATAATAAAACTATAGAAAAATATATAAATAAGATATATTATAAAAATATCATAGTAGCCATTTTACTATACTAAATTAAAATTCACATTCAAACATAAAACATTCAAAAAACAAATGAAAAAAAAAGTAAATATTGCTTTAGAGGAAGACTTGCATACAAAAGCAAAAGTGATTGCTGTTCTTAAAAATATTACTCTTAATGATTATATTGAAAAAGCACTAGATGAAGCTGTAAAAAAAGACAAATCAATCTTAGATAAAATAAAATGATATTCCTAAAAGAAAACAAAAATTTAAAAAAAATAGAAAAAAAAATAGAAAAAATATTTTATTTATTTATATTAATAAATATCTTTATAAATTTTGTAGCTGCATCAGGCTCACTTTTAACAGGGCAAATAAATCCTCAAACAATAAATCTTTGTGGCAATAATGCACAATATGTAACATTAACAGCATACAATTTATTTAATCTTGAAAACACAACTCTTGTAAATGTAAATGCTGCTTTATATTTACATAGTACTAATAATCAAAACTCGGGATTAACTTTCATAACAAGCCAAAATGTCAATTTAGGAAATTTAAATGCATTAAGTTATTCTGCAATTAATCCTTCTTGGACATTGCAATGCAACAATCCAAATAGTGGCCTTTATACTGCCTATATTAATTACACAAGCTCAAATGGTTATAAAGCATCTTCATTAAATGAGCAGACAGCAACAATAATAGTGCATGATGCAACAGCATTTACAGGAAATATTTCATTAGAATCTAGCTCTCAAGCAATACAAGAAGATTATCCTATTATAAATGATAATACACCAACAATAAAAGTTTTTACAACAAAAAATTCAATTTGCAAAGGCTCATTAAATATTGATAAAGATTATGAAAATATGGATTTTTTATTTTATGGATTAGAAAAAGAGCATAATTATACTTTTATAAATCAATTAAATCAAGGCAAGCAAATAGTTTATGTAAAATGCAAAGATGAAATAAATAATTTAATGCAATTGACATTGCAATTTGAAATTGATTCTAGCGAGCCAATAATAACATTAATTCAGCCAGAACAAAAAGTTTTGGGTGATTTTACTGAATTAATAATACAAGTTAATGAAATCTCCGAATGTAGATATAATAAAAACGACCTAAATTTTAGTGAGATGAAATTATTTGATACAAAAAATACAACTATCTATAAAGTTAAATTAGATAATTTAGAAGAAAAAACCTATACTTATTTTGTGAAATGCAAAGACAAAATAGGAAATATAGCAAAAAAACAAATAGATTTTGAAGTTTATACAGAGCCCAAAGCATATATTGAATTGGAAAAAACAACATTAACAAAAGGAACATATGAAATAAAATTAATTCCAAACAAAAAATTAAAATCAGCTTCATTATATTATTCATTTACAGACGAGCCAGAAATAAAAAGAGAAATTGGGTTAGTTAAAGAAAATGATTATTTCAAAGGCTATTTAATAATAGACGAACACGAAAAAACAAGACAAGGATTATTTACATTTAAAGGAATTGATTTAATGGACAATGAAGGCTCAGAAATAATTGAAGGCTCTTTTTTTATTTTAGATACTATTAAGCCAAATGCTCCTGAAACATTAACTGGAAAAAACACAGAGCAAGGCATTTTATTAAAATGGTATTATGATTTTGAAAAGCCTGAGAAATTTATAATTTATAGAGGAACAACACAAGGATTGAGCCCAATATTTTTTTATGATTCTCAAGAAGCTGAAAAATTAAATTCAAATTTTGAAAATTATTATGAATATTTAGACAAAAATATAGAACAAGGAAAGCTTTATTATTACAGGGTTTCAGCTGTTGATATTGCTGGAAACATAGGCTTAATGTCTAATGAAATAAGTGTTTATTCTGATAAAAGTTTAATTTCAAATAATCAAAAAGAAGAAATAGAAATTAATTTGCCAACACAACAAACAAGGGATTTAAAAAAATCAACAGAAAAAAACATTGATTCTTTATTAATTGATTTAGAATGGGCTTTAACAAATTTAAAAGAGAAATCAACAAAAGAAAAAGTTGTTGAAGATTTAAATTTAATAAAAAAAGCATTGGATGCAAAAACAAATATTGAAAGCCAGAAAAATTATTTAAAAAATATTGACTTAAATCAAATTTCAGATACAGAATTAAGAAACAAAATTTCAGAAATAGAAGCCTTAATTGCAAGAACAAAAAAATTAACACCAAAAAATATAGAAATTGAAAAGAAAACAACACAGATTCAGTCATTAAATAAAAATGATATTGAATCAATTATAAAAGAAATTTTTTCACAGCAGAATTATACAGAAAGCCAGATAAAAAAATATTTGAAGGAAATACAAAAAATAAATGAAAACCTAAAAGTTGAATTAGAAATAATTTCAATTAATTTAAATTATTTAGATGATAGTAATGAAAAGCAAGTTTTAGTAAAAAAAATATTTTCTTATGAAAAGCCAGAGCCTGTAAATGATATAATAATAATAGAAATGATTCCTAAAACAGTTGCAGGAGACATTTCAAGCATTGACATAAAAACACCGGATTATAGTATAATTAATCCTGATCCTATGATCTCTTGGAAATTTTCCGAAATATCTTATGATAAAAAACAATATTATTATGTTTTGCTCTCAAATGATAATAGTGAAAGTGCAAAAACAACAAAAACAATTGCAATAATTGATCCAATAAAAATAATAAACAATCAAGAAACAATATTAACAGGATTTAGCATTTTTATAAATAATATTTCCTCAAATCCGGAATATATAGGTTTATTAATTGGCAGCTTTATAATAATTGTGCTTTTAACATATTATGTTTTTTCAACATATGAAGTTAAAAATTTTAATTTTATAAAAGACACATATAATAATATTAATAACCAACTTAAAAGTAAATTTTCTTTTGAAAAAAATATTAAAAACACAAATGAAAATACAAATGAAAACACAAAAATCACTAATGAAAAAATATTAAATGATAATATAAAAAATATTATTGACAAAATAAAAAAAGAAACTAATAACATAGATAATAAAAACATAGAAGATAATAACATTTATACAAACAGATTAAAAGAAGAAATAAACGATTTAAAAGATTTAAATAAATCAAACATAAAAAATGAACAAATAATAGCAGAACTAAAAAACTTAATTTTAATTGAAAACATAGCTAAAATAAAACCAGAAAATTATTTTTATGCAAAAAATGGAGAAGTTATTAGAGGCTTAAAAGAATTAAAAACAGCATTAGAAAAAAT
>JAWBPL010000085.1:0-3929 GCA_038825025.1 Candidatus Woesearchaeota archaeon
AATCATCTCTAAAATTGCAGGCTTCTGTTGTACAGCCAGGAGTCATATCTTTTGGATAAAAATAAAGGACTATTGTTTTGTCTTTATAATCAGATAATTTATGCAATTTATTGTTTTGATCAAATAATTCAAAATCAGGAGCAAAGTCGTTTTCTTTTAGCATAATCTCACCTTTTTATTAAAAATAAGAATTCTTTTTAAATATAATCTTTAATTTTTTTCTTCAGAAAAATTATATTTTTTCAAAAGACAAATTGCTTTTTTCTAGCAATGGAAGTAAAAATTTTTTATCTTCACTTGAGAGCCCTTTCCAATCTAATAATGCAAAGTCTATTTTATCTGCTGATCTTTTTAAGTTCTCTAATTTTTCAATGTTTAAATTTTTTATATTATATTTAGGGCAGATATGAGAAATTAAAATTTTTGATGATAAATCTGGATTCAATAAAATTTTATTAAAATTAGAACAATAATGTAAGCCTCCAAAACAAAGAGCTATTTTTTCTTTTTTTGTATCTTTTGCATCATTTATTATATTATCTTTTTTCTTATCTTTAATCTCATAAAAATTTTTAATTGAATCTATTATTGTCTTTGAGATAACAAAACCTGCTTCTTGGTTTTGCCATTCATCTTTTGTTGAGCCTATCTCAATAAATAATAATGGTTTTTCTGAATATGGCCCATGATGTGTTGCCTCTAAGGTTATGTTAAATTCTTTTTTTAATGTTTCAGAATTTTTATTTAAATTATTAAAAATTATTTTCATTAACAAAGGATCTGTTTTTGAAAATTTTCCTTCAATCCCGCCATATTCTGCTTTGCTAAAATTTCCAGTATAATGAACTGAAAGAGTTTTTTCATTTGATTTACTTTGATGTTTTGAGGCAAAAATTAAATAATCTGGTTTTATATTAAGATTGCTTTCAAAATTATTTTTTTCAAAATTAATATTTTCTAATAAATCTGTATCAAAAAAAATAAGTTCAGAATTTGTTTCAATTAAAATAATATTTTGTTCTTTTTTTTCATTTTCTAGAATATATGCATTTATTATATTTTTTTCACTTGAAAAATTAAATATTTCAAAATTAATTTTTTTAAAAGGAAAATTCTCAATTAATATGTTTTTTATGTTTTGGCTTGCCAAATCTTTTGTTGATGTTATTATAAAAAAGTTCATAAATAATAAAAAAACAACAGAAATTAAAAAATTATCTCAATTTATCTCAATTCCAAATAAAAGTAATATGGAATTGTTGAACTGCCAGCAGTTGCATTTTCAGGAACTATTGCCTGAAAATCATAAGTTGTGCCATCTCCTCTATAGCCTATTTTATCGTTTTCTACAAAAACTGCATAAAGCAAAGATGTTGTATCATATAAAACAATTTCCTGCCATACTGCATTGCTTGTTTGAGGAACTGCGGCATCATTCTGCCATAATGTTGTTGCATAACAAGTATTATTATAAATTGTGTTTGTTCCTATTGTTATATTGTTATGTATTCTTGCTCCAAAAGTTCTGTTTATGCTGTCTGCTGAGGTTGATGTATGCCCTAAGCTAGTATCTTCTGTTATTTTATTTGCTTCTGAAGCACATGAAATTGAAGTCCATAAAGGAGCTGTTGTTTTTCTTGTTATATAAACTTGTCCTGTAAAGCTGTCAACATTCCATTGATAAATTGAGTAATCATTAGCATCATCTAATACAAATGTTGATGATACATTTCCAACATAAGCTTTCCATTTCATATCTTGCTGTTCAGCATTTAATCTTAATGTATGTATATAGCCTTTGCTTTGGTTGTTCCAATCTGCATTTGCTGTTGGTTTTGTTGATGACGAAACATTTGTGATTGTAGCTCCCGTTTGCTGTGCCAATATATTTTGACTCAATACACTTAACAATAAAACAAAAAATAATACTTTTAATAATAAATTTGAAAAAATATGTAAAAGATTATAATTGCATTTTTTTTTGAAATTAATGCAATTAATTTTATTTCTTTTACTACTTTTTTGTGTATTGAGCAGTTTCATTTTTTTCACTTTTATTTTATATATTTTATTAAACTTTTATATTATATTTTATCAACTCAATTTTTAATTAGTTTAGTTTAATTATTTAGTTTAATTATTTAGTTTAATTCTGCATAAAAGTAATATGTTGCTAATCCTGTGTTTCTGTCTGTTGGAACTAATAATTCAAAGTCTGCTGTGCCGCCATCAAAAGCATTTGAATTATCTGATAAAACTGAAACATAAACTGTGTTTGTTAAATTTGTGTTAATTAAAACATTCCAAAAATTGCCAGGCAAACCTGAGCTGTTGTATGGCCTTGTTGACCTGCAATTTGAAACAGGGACAGAGCCTACTGAAAATGCTGGATGTGTTGTTAAGCTGAAAGTTTCATTTATGCCTTCTACTGAGGTTAAAGGAATATTTAATGTTGTTTCCTCTGATTCCCATTGTGTGCTATTTGTGCAATTAACATTGCTCCAATCAGGAACTAATTTTCTTGATGCATAAACTTGTCCTGTTACTGTAGCTAAAGTCCAGTCATAAAAGTTATTTCCTGCGGAATTTTCTAAAACTATTTGCCCAGAAACATTTCCATAGAAACCTTGCCATATTCTTGTAATACTTGTTTGATTTATTATTAAGCCTGTTACATTACCAGCTTGAGCATCTTGAGTTGTTGCTGATGTGCCTGTTCCTCTGCTTGATTCTCCTCTTATAACATCAGCACCTGTTGGCTGTGCTTTCACATAACTAAAAAACAAACAAAAAACAAATAAAATTATTAAAATATTTTTTAATAGATTTTTTATAGATTTTTTTTCATATATTTTTTCGTTTTTCATTTAGACCCCTCCCATTTAATTATTAAATATTTTTCAGAGTTAGTTTTTTTAATTGATTAAATGTTATTTGTTCTATATTTTCAATTGTAATTGGAATTTCCCAAACATGTTTTTTACTTTTTTCAATATAGTTAAGCAAATTTTTTTGATTTACATTTGAAATCATTTTTATACCTCCTTATTATACAAAAAAATTGAATTTCCTAAATTTGAATATTTTTTAAGTTCTGAAGAATCAATAAAAGAAAGTTTCAATTCTTTGAAATCTGATAAAAGCTTTTTTAAAGAGTCTATGTTTTTTGTTGTGCCTGAAAAAATGCATATTGTTTTTGATTTTTGAACAAGAATTGCATCAACTAGATCTAAATGATCTTTTAACAAATAATATAATTTTGGCAAGGAATTTTGAATTTCTAAATCATCAACAAAAAAAGAATTTAAAAAGAATTTATGCATTCTTGTCATTGGTATTAATTTTTTATCTGCAAATAAAAGAAAAATCACCAGCTAATGAATAAACAATTCTTGGTTTTCCTTTATCAGAATTACTTAGTTTTTCGCTTTTTATTAAGCCTGCTAATTCTAATAACCTTAACTGCTGGCTTATATTTGCTGATGTTGTTTTTAATTTATCAGCAAGTTCAATGGGAGATAATTTTTTTTCAGACAAAGTTTTTAATATCTCCCATCTTGTGCTGCTGAACAAAGTTTCAAATTCCATTTGACCCCTTTTTCCCCGGAATACTTTTCTTGAAAGTTTTAAATTTTTTAGTGAAGTTTTTATTTATATTTTGTTAAACAACCAACACCAATATACAATTTTGTATATTTGTGTCTAATTATTTATAATAACACAACTAGTATTTAAATATTTCGTTTTTATAATTAAATATATTAAATAATATATTATTTTATATAATTAATAGAAATAGTTTATAATTTTATTATTTTAATTTCTTTAATTTAATATTATTTTAAATTAATTTTAATAGATTATTTTTTTTATAAATATATTATATTATTATTTTAACTTATTTATATAATTTTTTATTTTTACTATAT
>JAWBPL010000086.1:0-3887 GCA_038825025.1 Candidatus Woesearchaeota archaeon
AATTACCACAAATTTTTTTTATAACACTAATTGGAATTTCTGTGGCACCAATAGATTGAGTTATTCGTCCTGGCTCCTTTTCAGCTACAAAGCTTTCCCTAATATAGTCCAAAAACGTTGTTTTTCCGCTGTCTACATGACCCAGAACGCTCACTATTGGTTGCCTCATCATAGAAACCACGGGCGATTGCAAAAATTTTCATTTATTTTTAATTGCAGGACAAGATTTTTATATATGGATTTTTTTTAATAGATTTCTATATTTTTTTCATCCTCTAAAACATGGATATTTTTATCTTTTTCATATCCTAATTCTTCTGCTAATGAAACTAAATAAAGTGCTTTTTCTTTATCAACATGGCTTGGAATAATATGTAAAGGCTTTAATAATTCAATCATTTTTTTATGATCCTGTCTTGATGCATGCCCCGATTCATGAACATCTTTAAAAATTATAACACCTTTACTAGATAATTGATCTTCTAATTCTTTCCTGTTTTCAATATTTAATTCACTTGGAATGACATTGCAAGAAAAAATAACAATATCATCTTTTTCTAATTCAAATTTAAATTTATTTTTTGCAATTGAATATAAAACAGCATCAGTTTCACCTTGATGGCCAGTTGCAATTATCAAATATTTTTCTTTTTCCTCATTAATCTTTTTTAAAAATCTTGATATTTGAGTTTTATATGAAATTATTTTTGCCTTGCTTGAAAAATTTATTATTCCTATATTTTCAGCAGCATAAACATATTTTGCCAAACTTCTTCCTAATAAAACAACTTTCCTGTTCAATTTTTCTCCTAATTCAATTATTGTTTTTAATCTTGCTATATGAGAGGAAAATGTTGTTACAATAATAGCCTTGTTTTTAGAATCAATGTTTAATAATAATTCTTTTAGCATTATTTCAGCATTTCTTTCAGAGGGTGTTTTTCTATCTCTATTTGCATAAAGTGAATCTAAAAATAATACTTTTGGCTTTATGTTTTTTAATAAATCATAATTAGTTGGTTTTCCAAAAGTGGGGCTATCATCAAACTTAAAATCATTTGTGTAAGCTATTTTTCCATCTGGTGTATGTATAACAACAATAGTTGCATTTGGAATACTATGTGTTATGCTGATCAATTCAACACTAATTGAATCTGATAATTTATAAGGCTTGTTTAACTCTAAGGCAATTATTTCATTTTTTATTTCGCTTTTTTTGTCATTTAAAATTGCTTTTATAACAGAAGAAGTATATTGAGAGCATAAAATAGGGCAGTCATATCTGTTTGCCATAAAAGGAATTGCCCCTATATGATCTAAATGAGCATGGCTAGGTATAATTGCAATAACTTTTTTTCTATCAATACTAGAATCATCTGGAACAGCATTTGCTTTTTTTAAATCATAATAAGAAACTTTTTTTTCTTTTTGAAAATCATCTATCTCATTATCGCCCATATATCTTATATAATTCTCTAAATGAATTCCCATATCTAATATAACTGATTCTTGTTTATATTTAATTAAAGTCATATTTTTTCCTATTTCAGAATAGCCACCAATTGCTTTAATTTCTATCATAAATTAAAGCAAATAAAAACAATTAAAAAAAGTTTGTTTTTATTTTTATTTATTTTTTTTATTAATTGATTTATTAATTCATATTATTTTTTTGTATTTTTTATTTTCATTTTTTTATCATTTAGTTATAATAATCTATAATAAAAATATTTATAAATCTAAATTTTTTATATTTAGATTTATTTAAGGTAAGAATTTAAGGTAAGATTAAGGGTGGGACAATTTTTGTTAAAAAATTAAAAAAAAAATCACAATTAACTATTTTTTTAATTATTGGAATTATTTTAATACTTTTATCTGTTTTTTTATTTTATTATTTTCAAATTAAAACTAATAAAGAAGAAAAAAAACAAAATACTTTTGCAAGTGTAGAAGAATCAATGTTTAAAGAAAAAATAGATAATTGTATAAAAAATTCTGTTATTGAAGCTGAAAAAAAATATGGTTTTAATAAAATAACCTCGGATCAAAAAATAAAAAAGTTTGTTGAAACTAATTTGCCTATTTGCATTGATTTTAAATCATATGAAGAAAAAGGCTTTTCAGTTTTTAAATCAGAGCCAATAGTCAATATTAAAATAACAAATGAGGCTTTAATTGCAAATGTTTATTATAAGATATTATTGAAAAAAGACAACCTAAAATTAAGCCATGAAAATTCTATTTATACATATCCAAGAACTGTTTTGGAAAAATTAAATAAAAATTCAGAAACAATTGTTTCTTCAACAGATGGAAAAATTAGAATTGAAATTTCGCCGGGAACAGAAGTAACTTTAAATGGAAATCCTGTAAATGCAGTTGGCATTAAGCAATTAGATAGAAACTTCAATGCATTAAATAATGGTGTTCTAATGGGCATGACTGCCTATAATGGATTGCCACATGGAGCTGTTTTTTCAAAGCCAGTTAAAATTTATTATTATTATGAAGATTGGGAGATTCCACCATTTATTAAAGAAGAAGACCTTAAAGTTGGTTATTATCCAGATGATCTAGGAATTTGGATTGGCTTGCCTACTAAAGTTGACCCTGTTAATAATGTCTTAATGGTTGAAACAAAGCATTTTAGTATTTATGGAAGTGTTGTGAAATGCGGCTCTGAAAATGTTTTAAACCAAATAATAACACCTGTATTAATAAGAGAAGGTTGCAGAGATTGTAATGAATGGAAATATGTTGAAAATTTTAATTCTGAAAATCCTATTTATCCAGGCCAATTATATAAAGAATCAACAAAAGTATTAAAAAAAGAAGGAACAAAAGAATTAGAAGATGTAACTTATTTAAATAATGGTGAATGCACTGTTGATGAAATAACAACAATAGCAAAAGATTCATCTGGAAATGAAATAAGCAGTGATTTCTTTTTTAGTTCTGGAAGCAATTGTATGGATTTTTCAAAAGAGTGTTCTGAAATAAATGAAAACAAAGACAAATGCAGTGTTCAAAGATGTGTTTGTGATTTGTATCCAAATGATGCTTCTAAGGGTGAGGATGAAAAAAGATATGAATTTTTGGATTTTGCAGATGGAACAGAGGGTTTGATTACACAATTTGATAGTAATAATGTAAAATTTGATAATGGAAAATCATCAACAACAATAAACGGAAAAGATTTTTCAGATGTAAATGCATTAAAAAGTTTTCTTGATTTAGTAAATAAATTAAGTCAAAATAAAAAATTTATTACATCTTCTGATGAAAACTTGAAAGGAAGTTGTGATAATGGTCAAATTATAAAAATAGAAAATGTAAAATATGATAATAATTATCTCTATTTCTGCGGTTTAGAATCATGTGCTTATGAAAAATATGATGATTTAAAAGCAAGGCAAGTTTATGAAGTTCATTTTAAAGGATTGGGTGATAGTTGTATTGCACAGGCAGTAGAAAAAAAAGAAGATGAAAAAAGTGAAATAGATGCAGGAGAAGGTATTGGTTATTATTTAAATCAAGATACAACAAATTCAGAAACAGAAACCAAAAAAGAAGAAACAGTTTCAATAAATTATAAATTAAAAAAACAAGAAAATATTGAAAAAAATTCTAAAAATATTCCAACACCCCAAGTAATTAAAATTGATTCAATTACTGGCAATTTGATAAATTCTGAAAATAAAGAGTCAGAATATAATTTAATTATAGATATAACACCAATTTGTTATGATGATGATGATTGTGAAATATTAAATGCACATTTTAAAAAATTTAAAAGTGGAGATACATGCCAAAAGAATGATGAGAATGATGACTGTTCAACTGATATTATTTTAGAATTCACAGTTGAATCAAAAAATAGTAAA
>JAWBPL010000087.1:0-3836 GCA_038825025.1 Candidatus Woesearchaeota archaeon
AATAGAAATAGCATAGGAATTGAAATAAAAAAATCCTTAATTCCAATAATAAAAGAAAAATTGGGTTTTAATGGTCAAAAAACATTAGATAAAAATGAAGATACATTTGAATTAATCATAAGAAAAAAAGGTTGGATTGAATAAAAATTAAAAAAATAAAAAAGAAGTAAAAAATAAAAAGAGCTATAAAAATGAATTTTAGTTTAACTGCAAATATTAAAGGTATAAAATATAAACCTTTTCTTACAAGAAAACTTAATGAATATAGTTTTGAGAATTTTGAATTATCTTTTAAGGATTCTAGTTTTATAATTAAAATCAATGATGAAAATAAAATTGCTCTAAGTTGGTGGGTAAGCCCAAAAAGAACAAGAAGTTATCCTTATGCAAGGGTTTATGATACTTTAAATTTTTCAGGTAAAAAAGTAACTATAATTCCAATAATTAAAGACGAAGGTCAAGAAGGAGATAGAGATTTTTTACAATGGGACACTATATCTTTAATGAGCTTATTAGGTATTTATGTTATAATAGGATATTATAATAGTGCTTCAAAAAGGGATAGATATAAAAACAAAATAACAGAACAAAAATTTGATATAGACTTTTTAAAAAATCAACTTTTAATGCTAATTAATTATCAATCTGATGCTTTACATTGGAATTTATCTCAAATAGATAATATTGCAAATATAGCAAAAATTTCAATAGAGAATTATCAAAAATTTTCTAAAAGTTTAAATGTAAAATTTCATTCATTTGACTCTGCACTAAAAAGAATAGAAATATTAAAAAAAGGAAAAGAAAAATTTATGAATTTTTCAAGAAGTTTAGCTGAAAAAGCTCAACAACGAGAATTTATTACAATACAACCAAAAGAAAATTTAATAGGAAAAAAAGCAATACTAACAATAAAAAACTATTTAGGTGGAAATTACTATTTTACTTGTGATGAAGTATACTTTGAGAATATTGATAATAAAAAAAATAATTTTAATGGTAGTAATTTAGTTATAGTAGAAGGAAAACATTCTAAAGAGAAAAACTTGCCTTCATTAGAAGATATAAAAGATGGTTTGCTAAAAATGATTTTATTTACAAATTTAGAAAATCTTACTTTAAATAATGTTTCTTTTAAACATATTTCTTTATTAAAATTAACAACAAATAAAAAATTTAATATAAATTTAATGAATAATTCGCAAAAAGAAATATTAACTCTACTAAAAGAAGAATCAAACTATAATAATTTTAAAGTCAAAATAAATAATATCTTTTTATAAAACAAAACTTAATTAGATTATTTTTTCCAAATATTTTTTAATTATACTATCTCTGTATAAAAAGTAACACTTCCGGAATTCAATTTGTAATTTTTCAAATTAGCAGGAATTCTTATTTCATATTCATATAAGCCAAATTTTCCTTGTTTTGCTATGCTTTTGTTTGTAAAAAAAATTAAATTTTGAGAGCCATTATAATTGTTTGAATTCGTCATGTCCCATAATAAACCAGTAATAAAATTAGAATTGTTTGTTGAATTTATTATTGGTATGTTGTTTATTTTTTTTCCAAATATTGTTAAATTTACTAATTTTTTTGGTTGATAGTTTTGAGTAAAAGTATTGTTTATTGAATCAATAAAATTTTGCATTGATAAATTAATGTCTGCTTCATTAAAATCATTAAACTCACTATTATTAAATCTGTCTTTACCTAATGCTTGTAAATTATTCCAATCAACAATAGTATTTGTTTCAACTATATATAAATAAGCTTCTGAATATGCATCCCAAGAATATTTTTCACTTTCATTAGCACCTAAAAATACTTTTGAGCTTATATTGCCATAATAAAACTGCCATGATGGAAGGAAAAAAGTAATTGTTTCTGTTATATTGTAATTAAATAAAGTAGAATTATCATAACATTCAATATTATAATTATATGTTCCTGCTTGTAAAGTTAAGTTAAATGAATGTAAAACAAAAAGCTCTGGATTAAATATTGTTTGGTTTAAATTTCCATTAAAGATTAAAGAGCAATTCTTAATTCCAGTATGATCGGAAACATTAAAAATAAATTTAACAGGATTTAGATATTCATTATTACTTAAAGGCTGAAACAATGTTATTTCAGGTTTAACATTATCTATGAAAGTTATATTTGCTTTTGCAATATTTAAACTTTGCAAAATTGTGTCAGATGAACAAGAAACATTTACCTTAATTTGTTCAATGCCGCCTTTTGTTGCTGTTCTGTTAAACATAAAAGTAACTTCATTGTTTTGTAAGATATCACCTAAATAAATTGTAGATGTTTCTCCAGTTATTGGCTTTGATAAAGAACTAATAACAGAAGCATAGCAATTTTCTGCATTATTATTTAAGATTTGGACTTTTGCAGTCACATTAAAATTTTGATTTAAATATATTATTGAATTATTTAATGGATAAATTATTGAAACATTTGGCTCAGAGCCTTTTAAATATTGAATTGTAACATTTACATAAGTTGTTGTTGCTGCTAAAGTTGCATTAGTTTCTCCATAATGTGTTGAATTCCATGCTTTAACAACAATAGCATCACCAGTAATGCCATAAATATTAGCAGAATAAGCTCCTTTATAAATCGGAATTGGTGGAGCATAAACTTGTGTTAGAACATATTCATTATTTGCTTTATTAAAAATACTTACAGGAATTCCGTTATTTGCTCTTGAATTATCAGACATAAAAATAAAGCCATTTACTGGCTTTGGCTCTGGAATTTCATTGCTTTCTGAATATGCTGGATCCTGTTTTGTTATAATTAAATTATATTCTTTGCCTGGAACTAAAGACATAATTTTTTTCCAAACACCATAACATTTTTGTTCTATGAAATTCCATTCAGCACACTTATAAAGTGTTCTTCCTTCTGCAATACTTGTCAAAACAGCTTCTGAAAAATCCAAGTTTTCTGGATTAATTGCAAATGATTTAATAAATGTTCTATTATATTGCTTGTTTAAAATATCATGATTAATGTCTTCTACATCTAGATCAAAACCATTATCCAAATTCAAATCTTTAAACTTAATTTTTTGTATATTTTTTAATTTTGGATAAAAATCAATTTCTCTTTTATCTTTAAAAATATCATTTGATAAAAAGCTTATTTCATTATTTAGATCATCTAATTTTTTTAATTCTTTATTTATAAAAAAAGTTCCATTAACAAAATTTCCTTTGCTGTTTTTTATATTAAATTTTTTTCTTTCAACTACATAAAAAGAATTTTTAAAAACCTCATTGTTATTATTATCAAAAACAGAGATATTATAAAAGCCAATTTTTTTTGGCTTAAAAACAAAAAACTCTTTTATTTCGTTTAATTCATAATAAAAATTTTCACATTTAATTACAATTTTAGAAATTGAAAAATTAGAAAAATTCATATTATATTTTATATTTAAAATAATTGTTTCATCTAAAAAATATTTTTTCTTTAGATTAAGGCTAATAGGACTAAAAAAATTATTTAAAGCAAAATCTTTAAAATTTGAGGAAATTGAATTATTTATATCCTTTCTAGTTAGATTATTTGATATATTAACTATATTATTTTTTATATTGTTATAATTTATAGTATTGTAATTTATATTAAGATTTTCTTTTGTAATATTTTCTTTCTCACTATTAAAAACATTAAAACTTTTTTTTTCTAATAATACAGAATCATTATATAGCTCAATAAAATGTTCGCCTGTTTCAGTAACTTGAAAGATTATATTTTTATCTAAAAAACCTAAAAAATCATAATAATGCTTTGGAGATATTATCTTTAAATTTAAT
>JAWBPL010000088.1:0-3787 GCA_038825025.1 Candidatus Woesearchaeota archaeon
TTATTATATTATTTTTTATTTGTTTTGCAAAGCAAAACTCTTTTTACGGAGTAAAAAGCTTTTTGATTAAACTTTTGTTTAAAAGTTTATTCTGGGTCTGGCTCGAGGCGGTTCATATTTTCTTTAAATCTTTTTTAAAAATATTTTTTTACTGAAAATTTCTTTATTAATTGACATAAACTTTTAAATAATTTAAATTGCTCCAACTATACTTGTATTTTGTAAAACTGCTGATGCAATCATATTAAATATTAAAATCACAAAAAATGCAATGCTGCAATAAAGCAAAACACTTTTTTTAAAATAAACACCTAACATAAATTTTTGGTTTAAAGGGTCATAGCCATTTTCAACAACATTTAACATATCTGTTAATAAATAAGTAACTTCTAAAATATAAATTCCAATAACTATCTGAAAATAAAAAGTTGGAATAGAATCCCTAAAAATTTCTAATAATCCACCCATTCCAGCTGCTTGTTCATTTGCTCCTGCTTCATTTGTTAATAAATCCATCTGTGCAGATAATTTATTTATTATTGTTGTAACTAAAGAAGTTAAGCCAATAACAACACCAGCAATTAATGGAGCTAAAAAATTTATCTGGCTCTTCATACTGCTAGTTATTTCAGCCATTAAGTCTTTTAATCTTTCTTCTACTTTATGCATTTCTTTAATATAATTTGAAATATTGATTAATGAGTTTGATGCTATCATAGGGCCTTTTTTTGCACTTTCAACAAAAACTTTCATAGAGCTTAAAATCAAAGAAGATGGAAATTTATTAATTGCACCATATTTTTTATGAAAAATAGCTTCTTCAACACCCATTCCTAAATTTGCAATATTGCTATAAACTAATTCAAAAAACTTTCCTGCATTTGTATTTTGTGTAACTTGGCTTACTTTATAAAATGCAATTTCTGCTGGCAAGCCATCGCCAACTCTGTTTCCTAATTGAAACAAAGCAGATGCAAATTCTTGCTCTAATGCTCTTGTTTTATTTCTTATTTCTATTAATTTTCTTGTATATGTTAAATAATAGAAACTTAATCCTAATGCAAAACCTATTGGAAATAAAATACTAAAAAATGTTGCAAAAATACCATAGGGGCCAACTATTTTTTTTGTAGAATTTTCTTTATATCCTAAAAAGGTAAAGCTATATGCCTGAACATTTTTCATATTTGTAATAATTTCAACATTATAATCGTTTGTAATCCCTATATCCCAATATTGGCCTTTAATATTATTGTAAGCATAAACAAATAAGGGTGTCATTGAAACAAAAACAAAAACAAGAATAATTGCCAAAGAAATCCATGCAGGATGAACTTTATATTCTTTATTAAAGAATTTTACATCTAAATAAATATATTTTTTTAAATCTTCATTAACATCTGTAATATCAGTTTGGCTATATCCACTAGGCCTGTTTGATAAAATTACTTTTCCAAAATACCAAACCATTAATGGCAAAAATAAATTATAAAGAACTGCAATATGATACCAATCAACACCACCAAGAAAACCTACAACTAAAGGCAAAATAACTAATCCTAATATAGGCAATATAACACCTAACATATGTAAAGTTGTTATAGGGCTTTTTAATTCTTGGGCAAAATGAAGCATTTTTTCATAAGTTGATTCTAAAATCAAAGACATTGCTTTTTCTAAAGATTCAATTCTTTTTTTTTCATTTGCCTCATATAATGAAGCTTCAATTAAATGCATGCTTTCTACAAATTCCATATTATACTTTTTCCAGCCTTCTAAATAATGGTCTAATGATTCTTTTAATGAATTATATTTTCCTGTTTCTAAATTCCAAATTATTCTTTTAAAATCCCAGCTTAAAGGAGGATTTAAGTGCTCTGATGTAAATTTTATTGCTAATTCCAAATTAGATGTATGCCTCATAAAAGAAACAATATAAAAAATAGACATAACAATTTGATTGCTTGCTCTAAGCCGCCATTCATTAGCCAAAATAAAAGGAAAATTTAACAAAGGAACAACTAAAATTAAGCCAAAAATAATCCAAACAATAATAAAAAAAACCATTCCCTCGCCTTTAAAAATAAGTCCATTTACTAATAAAGTTAACAAAACAAAAAAAACAATAAAAACAACTGGAAAAATAATAGCAAAAGCTGTTACACCTTCTGGTGTTGTTTTTAAATGACAAGTTTCTAAAGCTTCATTGATTGCATCTTTTTTTTTTGGATCTGCTTTAAAACTAACAATTTTTGAAGAAAAATTGCATGCCTTTTCATATAAAGAAAAATGACTAGGCAGAATCTCATTTTCAAATTCTTTAAAATCATCTGTTTTTACTCCTATTTCATTAACATTTTTATTTTTATATCTTAAAGTAAATTCTTCAATTTCTTTTTTTAATTCAGATTCGTCCATATTTCCTCTTTTTTTAAATTTTTAGAACTTAAATATAAGTAAAACAAAAACCTTTTAATATTTTTTCTTTATCTTTATATTAATGATTAAAAATAAATATGCAGAATTAAAAAAAAAATACAATTTGCCAGAATACAACGAACTAAATTTGCTTTTTGATATTGAAGATATAAATGAAGATTCAGACTTAATTTTACAAAGAATAAGAATAAAGATTTATGAAAAAATTGGTTTTTATGCAGAATTATTTGAAAACATTTTACAGCCAGAATCAAGTTTAGCTGATTTATATGAAGCACATTACATAGAAGATAACACAAAAAATAGTGCTTATTCTATTTATAAAAAATTAATAAAAATTTTAAGAAAATCAAATTTAGTTTCATTAAATAATACAGATGAAAATAATGCAACTTTTATAAATGAAATGATGAAAGAATTTAATTTATTAAAAACAGAAATAGAAAAACATTTGAAAAGAAGAATTAATTTATGGGAAAAAGAAACAAATATTTCAGAAGATTTAAATTATTTCGGTTAATTTTATTCGAATAAAATACTTAAAAGTTTTTAAAATAAAATCTAAAAAAAAGGTAATAAAATGAATATAATATTTTTAGGAGCTCCTGGGACAGGAAAAGGAACACAAGCAAAATTATTATCAGAAGAATTAAAAATCCCTCATATCTCAACAGGCGATATCTTTAGAGAAAATATAAAAAATCAAACAGAATTAGGAAAAAAAGCTTCTGAATTTATAAACAAAGGCTTATTAGTTCCAGATGAAATAACAAATGAAATGATAAAAGAAAGATTAATTAAAGATGATTGTAAAAACGGCTTTATTTTAGATGGTTATCCTAGAACAATAGCACAAGCAGAATTCTTAAAAAAAATAACAAAAATTGATAAAATAATCAACTTTGAATTAGATGATGAGGAAATTATAAAAAGAATTTCTGGCAGAAGAACTTGTTTAAATTGTAATTCAGTTTATAATATTTATAGTGCAAAGCCAAAAAAAGAAAATATTTGCGATAGATGTGGTTTAGAATTAAAACAAAGAGAAGATGAAAAACCAGAAGTTGTTAAAAAAAGGTTGGAAGTTTATAAAAATGAGACAAAGCCTTTATTATTGTATTATAAAAAAGAAATACTTAATATTAATTCAGAAAAAAAAATTAATGAAATTTTTTTGAAATTAAAAGAATATTTATTAAGTAAATAGTATCTTTTTATTTACTCTGACAAATACCAAAAATATTTGGTTTTAAATTAGGACAACATCTTAACTCTGCAGACCAAAAATTTGCAAAAGATTTACCTTTTTCATTTTCTTTTGCACAAGATGGCCTTTCAAGAGAAGAAC
>JAWBPL010000089.1:0-3780 GCA_038825025.1 Candidatus Woesearchaeota archaeon
ATTTAATTGATTATGAAATTAATGAGTTGAATTATAGTAATTGTTAGTTTTTTTAAAAAGATAAAACAAAAATAATAAATGAAACTAGTTTCACATTCTTTTAAATTAATTTCAAATAATGCTTTTTAAAGTGTTTCATCCTACGATTTTTTTATGAAAAAAACATTAAATATTAATGGAATGCATTGTAAAAGCTGTGTTAGTTTAATAAGGATGGCTTTGGAAGAAAAAGGAGTTAAAGCAAATGTTGTTATTGGAAAGGCAGATGTTGAGTTTGATGATAAAAAAATATCTATTGAGGATATTAAAAAAATAATTGAGAATGAAGGTTATAAGGTTATAAGTTGAGGTTGATTAATATGTCAAAAACAAAGATTTTTGTTCCAGATATAGAATGCGATAGTTGTGTTAAAGTTTTGGAAAAGGCATTTAGTAATGATAAAACTGTTAAAATTAATAATGATTCTATTGAGATAGATGAAACAGACAAAAATAAAATCCAAGAATATATAAAAAAAATTAAGGAATTAGGATATAGGGCATCACTAAGTTTTGAAAGAAAAAGCTTTTCAGAAAGGTTTAGGGATTTTATAGAAAATAAGAATAAATATTTTTTAGAGTATAAATTAATAAAATATTTTATTGGATTGTTTTTTGTTTTAATTTTTGTTAATGCTGTTTTTGTTTTTGCTTTTAAATTGAGTTTTTTAAAATATTTGCAATATTTTTTTTATTTGAATTTTAGTTTGGCAATAATCTTTTCTGTTTTATGGCACTTTTTAAGTTATAAAACAAGAATTACTTGCATGACTGGAATGATGATAGGAATGACTTTTGGAATGCAGTCAGGAATGATGATAGGCTATATTTTTGGAATAACAAATGGCTTTTTTATTGGCTCATTATTAGGAATGTTAATAGGTTTTTTTGTCGGCTTTTTTACTGGAAAATGCTGCGGCATAATGGGTGCTTTACAAGGCTCAATGTCTGGCATTATGGCTGGAACAATGGGAGCAATGATTTCTGTAATGATGATAAATGATAATTTAAATATTTTCAGCCCTATTTATTTTATTTTAAATGGCATGATATTTCTGTTTTTATCTTATATGATTTATGAAGAATTGGCAGAATATAAAAAATATGAAATAAATAAAATTGATTTTTTGACTTTGGCATCATATTCAGTTTTATCTTTAATTGTAATGCTTTTAATAATTTATTTTGGTCCAAAATCAGTTTTGGCTATTTAGTTTTTTGATAAAAAAAAATTATTTAATAGAAAAGGTGAGAAAATGAAAACAATTGTAATAATTGCTGGAATTATTGTTTTATTATTGGCTGTTATCTCTGCAAGAAATATTTTGATGAATGATTTTAATATTACAGAAAAAAATGGAAAGAATATTGATAATAATGTAAAGAACATTGCAAATACTAACTTGAATAATATTAAAGATCAAGAATTTGGATTTCAAAAAGTCAAGCTTCTTGTAAATTCAAATGGAGATTATGAATTACAGCCAGGTGTATTAAAAAAAGATGTTCCTGTTAAAATGGAGGTTGATTTAAATTCAGTTTATGGCTGTGCAAGATCAATAGTAATAAAAGATTTTAATGTTTTTAAAAATGTAAGACAAGGAGATAATATAATTGAATTTACTCCAACAAAAGAAGGCAGAATTAGAATTCAATGTTCTATGAATATGTATTCTGGTTATTTTGATGTTGTTTCAGACAGCAAAATTAATGAATTGAAAACAGAGGCATATGAAAAAAATAGCTTAAATAATGACATAAATACTGACAATAATGAAAATTTAGAAAATAGTAATCAAAACGAAAAAACAATAAACCAAAATACAAAAATAGGATGTGGTTGTGGAGGCAGGTTTTAATGAAAACAGAGATTATAATAACAATTATAATGCTTTTTTTAGGAACTTTTTTGTATATTAATTATGCACCTGTTATGCCTAGTCAAGGTTTTTTTAAATCTTTAAAAATGAAAGTTGATTTTACAGAAAAAGGCGAAATGAAAGTTTTTTCTTATGCAAATGAAAAAGAACTAAAAAAGCTAAAAATAAGCAAAGGAAAATTTTTTTTTGATGATAATAATATTGTTTTAGGCTTTAATGAAGCTCAAATGATGAAAGAAGAAAAATTATTTTCAAAAATAGGTGATAAGATAAATAATTTTTTTGGAGTTGATATTGTTATTGAAGGAATATTAAGAAAAACAAATACAATAATTGATGATATGCATTTTTTATCTGAAACAAATTTTAAAAAAATAAAAGGAAACGAGAAAATTTTTATTAAGATATCAAAGGAAGGAATGCCGAAATTGTTTTTTACATATAGTTTGAATGAAAAGCCAATTTTAAAGTTAAAAGAAGGCAATCTTGAAAATTACAAATTAACAATAATAGATGGAAAAAAATATTATCCAATTGTTATTGGTAGCGATGAAGCACAAATGATGATTTCAGAAGGATTATTTAAAAAACCAGGAGATAAAATTGATAACTTTTTTGGAATAAATGTTTTTGTTGTTGGAATTGTTGAAAAAACAAATTCTATTGTTGATATGATTCATTTTTTACCATTAAAAGAATCTGAATTATTTAACTGAAATAGAGGGATAATAAATGAATCAAAAGAAAGAAAATATTAATCAAAATTCAAACAATAATATTAAAAAAACATTTGCAATTACAGGAATGCATTGTGCCAGTTGCTCTTTATTAATTACAAAATCTTTGAAAAAAATTAACGGCATTAATGAAGTTAATGTTAATTATGCAAATGGGAAAGCATTTGTTGAATATGATAAAACTTTAGTTAATGATGAAAAAATTATAAAAACCATTGATTCATTAGGCTACAAAGTTGTTTTTGATTTTGATGAAAAAATAAACCAAACAAAAGAATTAAATGAGTTAAAATTTTTATTTATTTTTTCCAGTATTTTTGCATTGCCTTCTTTTATTATTGGAATGGTTTTTATGTGGCTTAAAATTATGATTCCTTATCAAGAATTAATTTTATTTTATTTAGCAACACCTGTTCAATTTATTGCAGGAAATAGATTTTACAAAGGTGCTTTTGCTTCTTTAAGAAATAAAACAGCAAACATGGATACATTAATTGCATTAGGAACTACATCTGCTTATTTTTTTAGTATTTATTCTATGATAAATGGGGGAACAGGATTGTATTTTGAAGCTTCAACAATCATAATAACTTTAGTCTTATTAGGGAAATATTTAGAAGCAAAAGCAAAATCAAGAACTAATGAGGCAATTAAAAAATTAATAGATTTAAGCCCTAAAATTGCTACAATTATAAAAAACAGGCAGGAAATTAAAATTAGTGTTGATGAGGTTAAAGAAAATGATGTTTTGTTTGTAAAGCCAGGAGAAAAAATTCCAGTAGATGGCATTATTATTGAAGGAAATTCTTTTGTTGATGAAAGCATGCTTACAGGCGAAAGTATTGCAGTTGAAAAGAAAAAAAATGACAAAGTTTTTGCAGGAACAATAAATAAAAATTCAAGTTTTAAATTTAAGGCAACATCTGTTGGAGAAAATACAACATTGGCCAATATAATAAAATTAATAGAAGATGCACAAAACAAAAAAGCACCAATACAAAGATATGCGGATTTAATTTCTAGTTATTTTGTGCCTGTTGTTTTGTTAATTTCATTAATAACCTTTATTGTTTGGTTTTTTGTTTTTAAAAATTTTGAATTAGCTATAATAAATGCAGTTTCTG
>JAWBPL010000090.1:0-3773 GCA_038825025.1 Candidatus Woesearchaeota archaeon
CAGAAAAAAAAAGTGTGAATATGGGAAGGTATTTCTTATATTTAGCTACTGGTAGTTTGATTTCAAATATAGCAAATTATTTATTTAATTATTATAATCCAGATTTTGTAAGTGGGGTTTTAACGACTCTTATTGGTGTCTGCTTTTTACTTGGTTCTTTTTATTTGAATAGAAAACCTGATTTTGTAGAGCCTGTTTTTTCAGGAAATCAAAAAAATGCTTTGCAGTATTTGAAGTCATTATATGAAAAAAAAGGACAATAAAAAAGAAATAATATTTTATTATAATATTTATTTATTATAATCTTTGTTTATTAAAAATTAATTTTTATTAAAAAAATTATTAATTTTACTTCTACTTCTAATTTCCTCTATCTGTTGCAGTAAATAAAATTGTTCCATTACATATGCCGCCTGCACCAATTGGAATTTGAACTTTCCACCATGTTGGATTAAATGAGTCTAATAATTCACTTGTTCTTTGTGGAACATAAAAATTTGGAATCATAGTTGTTATTGTGCTTAATTGATACATATCATTGTAATTTCCTGTGCCTTGTGTTGTATTATATCTTTCATAACTTATTGCTATGTTGCCATAATCACATACAAATGCTAATCCATCTCCAGGTGTTGAGCCCCATCCTTCTACTGAAATGTTGGCATCTCTGTTTCCTGCATTTGTTACATTAGCATCTATGTCTGGTGAAATATCCCAAACTGCTAAATCACCATAATCTATTAAACTAGGAAGTTTTATTGCAACTAAAGGATTTATTGTTGCCAAATTTGAAATATTAGAGTTAATTGCATTTCCTGTATCTTTTGCAGTTACATTACATCTCCAATTTGTGTTATTATTAGCATAATACCTTACTGAAAAAGTGCATCTATATTGCATTTCTCTATCTTGTGGAGAAGCTCTTGAACAGCTTGTGTTTGTATAATGGTCATTGCCATCATCAACTGAATTTTCATCTGTTATGCCAACAATATATAAAGTTGCATTTACTGAAATTGTTTGATTATCAAAATCAAAGATTGTTGCATTGCAATAAACTGTTTTATTGTCATATGCTATTAAATTAACAGGATTGTCTAAATAAACATTATAAACCATTGGAGCTGAATTTGTTATATTTACTGTTGTATTAACTAAAGCAGTTGAATTATAAGGCTGACTATGAATTATCGGCTCAACTAATAATAAAAGCCAAGCTACAAATAATAAAATCAAGCCTAATAAAATCAAATTCAATTCTTGTTTGCTTGGCTTTATGTTTGTCATTTTTATCTTTTTTTGATTTTTTTAAATTGGTTATTTTTGAATTAAGTATTTTTTATTAATTATTTTTTAACTATTTTTTTGAATTTTAGTATATATTTTTTATTAGCTTTATTTTTTAATTAACTTTAATTAATTTAACCGGATATTTCAACATAAAAATAATATAATGCATTGCTTGAACTAGTATAATCTGGAACTAATGCTTGAAAATCATATTTTGTTGTGCCATCATTTCTATAACCCTGTGTATCTTGGTCTATTAATGAGGCAAAAACAATTTTTCTATCTACATCCATTAATAATATTTCTTGAAATAAAGCTGTTGCACTAGGTGTTTGTGCTGTATTATTAATCCAAGGAAATGCAGCCCAGCATGAATTTGAACTAAAAGGTTTTGTGCCTACATCAAAAGATTGATGTGTTTTTACATTAAAAGTATTATTTACATTATCCATTGCTAAATTACTATGACCTAAGCCATTTTGAAAAGTTTGTATGTCTGTTGTATTTGCACATTGGATTGAGCCCCAATCAATGCTTTGGTTCATTGTAATAAAAACAACACCATCAGGGTTTGCCATTGCTGGCCATTCATATAAGCTATATTGATCTGCATCTCTTAAAACTAATTTACCAGAAACATTTCCAACATATGCTTTCCATCTTATGTTTTGCTGAACAGTGCTTAATAATATTGTTGTTATTGTTCCTTTGCCATCTGTTCTGTTGTCTGGACTTTTAGGTAATTTTGAACTATTACTTATATAAGTTAAATCAGCACCATCTGGCTCTGCTTTTATTATTTTTAAATTAAAAATAAATAATGAGAATAATGAGGCAAAAACCATGATTGAAATGACTACTGATGCCATTTCAATTGCAAATTTTTTAGTTTGTTTCATGGTTTTTACCTCTTTTTGCTAATTTTTTGTAGCTTTTTGCCTTCTTACCTTAATTTTTTATAATCTTTTAATAATCCTTTAATTTTGTTTTTAATTCTAAATTTTTTTTAGTTTTAAACTAAAATTTTATAATAATTAATAAAAAATTTAATAAAAAATTTTTATTCTAGATCCAAGTAAAAATAATATGTTGTTGTAGCTTGGTTTCTTACACCGCCTGATCTACTTGTTCCATCTTCTGCAACTAATAATTGAAAGTCATGGCTTACACCATTATAACCAATAATATCTGTGTTATTTGCTTCATCTTTGTTTTCTATTATTGTTGTAAAAATTAATTGCCCAGTTGAATCTTGTAATAAAACTTCAACAAATCTTTCTGTCTGGAAGTTATCATTTACATGAGTAAAAGTGCTTGGGCATGTGTTTTGTGTTATTGTGAATTCACCAACATCAAAAGCTGGATGTGTTGTTATATTAAATGTTTCATCAATGCCATCAACATCATTATAAGTCATATTAAAAAAAGTCTCCCAAAAAACTGTATGATTATTGCCTCCTGTATAAGTTCCGCTATAATTAAAGCATTCAATTGTATTCCAAACAGGTGTTGTTAAATTAACAGTAGCATAAATTTCACCTTTTGGTTCTGGGTTTGGCCAGTCATACATTGTCCAGTTTTGTGCATCATCCAAAACAATAACACCTGAGACTTCACCATAGTAACCTTGCCAGTGCTTTGTTTGTGATCTACCATAAATAGTTAATTCTGATATGTTACCAGCATAGGCATTTTGTGTTGCTGGTAGATAATTGCTATTATTCATTGTTGATTCATAGCCTTCTGTTACTGTTTGAGCTCCCATTGGAACTTCAACTGCTGTTGCATAATAAAAAGCAACTAATAAAATAAAGACAACACTTAAATAAGTTAAAAGCTTTTGAGCTATTTTCATAGTTTCACCTTTTCTTTTTTTTCTTCAAAAAATTTTTTTGTGATAGAAATAACATTATTTTTTCTGACTAAAGTTTCAGAGGAAGAACCAACTATCTTAAAAAAATCTCCTTCGTCATATAAAAAGCCTTGCTTTACATTGACTTTATCAGGAGTTTCATTATAAACTAATTTAACCCATTGATTTTTCATTTTAACCTGCTTGCTTACTAAATAAAAATTAATCCAAAGTTAATTGGTATTTTTGTTTAAATTAACTTGCTTGAGCTTGCTTGAATTTTATTTAAATTTATTACAAATAACTTAAATACACCACAATAAATATAGTAAAATATTATTTTATTATACTTTTTTATTTTTTAGTATTTTAGCATACAAAATTTATCTTTTTGTGTATTAATATACAAAATAGTATACTAAACTACTATTTAAATCTTTCTATTTTTAAATAAATTAATAATTATAGATTAACAATTAATAAAAGAATAACAATTAAGAATTGCAAAAAAAATTAATAATAAAAATAAAAGCTATAAGAAAATTCGAGGATAAATGAGAAAATTTTTAAACTAGGTTTTATTTAAATTAAATATGAATCCCATTATTAAAAAAGATATTCTCAACATTTT
>JAWBPL010000091.1:0-3769 GCA_038825025.1 Candidatus Woesearchaeota archaeon
ATTAAACTTTTAAAATTAATTCTAATAACTTCTAGCAAACAAAACTTCATATTTTGCTTTTTTTCCACAATGAAAGCATTTTCCTAATCTTTTTTCATCAACCTGCTCAAAAGGAATGCATGTTGTTTTTACACCTTCTGTTTTATTTCTTATTTCATCCTCGCATTCTATTGAGCCACAATGCTCTGCTTTTATATATTTTTTATTTTCAACAGCTTTTAAAAATTCCTGCCAATTTTTTATTTTTACAATGCTTTTTTCAATATTTTCTTTTGCTCTTTTGTATAAATTATTTTGTATTTCTTCAATTAAGAAATGTACTTTTGTTTCAATTTCATTAAAAGGAACAAAATATTTTTCATTATTGTCTCTTCTTGTTATTACAACTTGATTTTTTTCTAAATCTTTTGGCCCAAGTTCAATTCTAATCGGAATGCCTTTTAATTCCCAATCATGAAACTTCCAGCCAGGAGTATAATTTTCTCTATCATCTAAATAAACTGAAAAATCAGCTAATTGATTTTTTATATCTTTAGCTTTATTTAAGACTTCTTTTTTTGTATTTTCAAATAAAATTGGAATTATTACTATTTGAATAGGAGCTGCTTTTGGCGGCAACACTAAACCTTTATCATCGCTATGCATAATTATCATTGTTCCTATGCTTCTAGTAGAAAAGCCCCAGGAATTTTGCCATGCATATTGCTTATTTCCTTTATTATCTAAAAAGTTTATATCAAAAGATTTTGAAAAATTCTGTCCTAAACAATGTGAAGTAGCTCCTTGAATTGCTTTTCCAATTGGTAAAAAAGTTTCAACTGTTGTACTATAAAGAGCACCTGCAAATTTTTCTCTTTCTGTTTTTTTACCTTTAATTACAGGAACAGCTAAAATTTCTTCAAATGCTTTTGCATAATAATCTAAAATTTCTAAAACTTCATTATCTGCTTCTTCTTTTGTTGCAAAAGCAGTATGTCCTTCTTGCCATAAAAATTCTCTTGTTCTTAAAAATGGAACTGCATATTTAAACTCCCATCTTAAAACATTGCACCATTGATTTAATCTTAATGGCAAATCATTATAACTTCTTATCCATTTTGAGTAAGAATCATAAATTATTGTTTCAGAAGTTGGTCTAATTGCCAATTTTTCATTTAATTTATTATCGCCTGCATAAGTAACCCAGGCAACTTCTGGTGTAAATCCCTCAACATGCTCTTTTTCTTTATTTAATAATGATTCTGGAATCAAGCTAGGAAAGTAAGCATTTTTTACTCCTGATTTTTTAAATTTTTCATCTAAAAATTTTTGCAATTTTTCCCAGATTTCATAAGAATAAGGCTTAAAAACAATGCAGCCGGAAACAGAGCTATAGTCAGCCAAATCTGCTTTTTGTATTAATTGTGTATACCATTCTGAAAAATTTTCCTGTTTTTTTGCTGTTAAACCCAAAGTTGATTTTTTTTCCATTTTTGCACCATTTTACAACTAAATAAAAAAATAACTAAGCAATAAAATAATTTACATAAAATAATTTAAAATTAAAATATTATGTAATTTAAATATTCATCTGTGAATACATCTATTTCATCATTAATATTTAATTCATATTCTGGTGAAATTGAATCTATAACTAAAATGCCTTTGCTTTTTGGTATAAATAAAACTTTATTATGAGGATTAGATTCTAAAAAACCTTGCTTTAATTTATAATTCTTTGTTAATCTGCCTTCATATAATTCTCTTGCTATGTATTGAAATTGTTTATCTTCTAAATTTTGTTTTAAACCTCCTGCACTAGAGAGCCAAGCATTACTTCCAGAGGGTGTTCCTATTAATAAGCCAGAGCTTCTTTGAAATTCTTCTATAATTTTTTCTTTATCATCACTTTTTTCTTTTTTTTGTATTTTTAAGATGTAATTAAAAACATTATATGGTTTTTTATCTCCTATAAAAACTTCATTTAAAACATATTGTGGCAATTTTTTGTTATTTATTTTAACACCTAATCTTAAAAGTTTTATTATTTTATAATCAATATTTATTTTTCCAAACAATATTTTTTCAATTTTTTCTTTATAATCTTGGATTGTTGCTTTCATATAGAATCCTTCTTTTTTTTCAGGATTTGGATTTATTCCTATCATAGGAATATTCTTATTTAAATGAGAAGCTCTTAAAAAAGTGCCATCACCGCCTAATACAACTATTAAATTTATATTATTATAATGCTCTTCTTTGAGAAAATCTCTTTCTATGCATAAACAATTTGTTTTTGATTTTAAAAAATTTAAAACTTCTGACAAAAATAAGCTATTTTCTTGATAAACTAAAAGAATATTTTCAAAATTTTTTTTTGATGGATTCTTTAATTGTTTTTTATTATTTAATTTAATTATCGTATTATTTATTTTAGTATTATTTATTTTAGTATTTAAATTTATCATATTTATTTAAAAAATTACAAAAAAAATATAAACTTATTGTTATGTTTAAGTGAGTATTTAATATATTTATGATCCTCTTTTTATTATAAAATGAGCCAAAATAAAGAAACTATTGAAAAAGAGAAAAAAAAAGAATTATTAAGCTTAAGCTTTGCATCTTTTTTTAATGATTTAGGCTCTGATATGATTTATCCAATTTGGCCTTTATTTTTAACTTCTGTTTTAAATGCAAATATGTTTGTTTTAGGAATTATAGATGGTTTAGGAGATGCAATAGTAGCATTATCAAAAGCTTTCTCTGGCTATTTATCTGATAAAACAGGAAAAAGAAAATTTTTTATCTGGCTAGGCTATTTAATGGCTTTTTTTTCAAGAATAGGCTATGCAATTTCTAAAACATGGTTTGCAATAATACCTTTTAAAATTTTAGACAGGTTTGGCAAAATAAGAGGTTCTCCAAGAGATGCAATTGTTTCAGAAATTTCAAAAGAAAAAGGAAAAAATTTTGGCATCATAAGAACAATGGATAACCTAGGTGCTTTTTTTGGTGTTATATTATGCTTAATTTTAATTAATTTTTTTGATATAAAAACAATCTTCTACATTGCTGCTTTGCCTTCCTTAATTTCTGTTTTTTTAATACTCTTTTTTATAAAAGAAGGAAACAGAGGAGAAGTAAAAAAAATTTCATTAAATTTTATTAATAAGAATATAAGCAAAAATTTCAGGCTTTTTTTAATTTCTTCTATTTTTTTATCATTAGGAACTTTTAGCTATTCATTTTTGCTAATTTTTTTAAAAGAATCAGGCATATCTGAAAAACTATTGCCTTTGTTTTATTTAATTTTTACTTTAAGTTCTGCAATTTTTTCTTATCCTAGTGGAAAATTATTTGACAAATTTAAAAAAAAGATAATTTATTTTGGAATTTTTTTTTACATGATAATGCTTTTAGTTTTTTTACAAATTAGTTATTTAAATATTAAATTTAATATCTATTTTCTCTTTGTTATATTATTTATTCTTTACGGATTATCTAAAGCAATACTTGACACTACTTTAAGCACAATGGCAGCAATATTAAGCCCAAATGAATTAAAAGCAACAGGCATAGGTTTTTTTCAATTACTAACAGGTTTATCTGCCTTGCCAAGTTCAACAATAGCAGGTTTTCTTTGGTTAAAATTTGGTTCAACTTATTCATTTTATTTTGCTTTAATTGCAATGATTATAGGCTTAATTATATTGAATTTTGTTAAAGAAAAACAAAAAACTCAATTAAAAAAATGATTGAAAAAATAAAATTATAAAATAATTTATAG
>JAWBPL010000092.1:0-3746 GCA_038825025.1 Candidatus Woesearchaeota archaeon
CCGAATTTTTATAAAAAAATGAGCCTGTGAGGTAAACTTTTAATTAAAAGTTTAATCAAAATTAATTAAGGACAGCATTCACTTCGTGAAGCTGTCCGAATTTTTATAAAAAAATGAGCCTGTGAGGATTTGAACCCCAACTAACCGGTTACTTGCATTTGCTTAAGCTCTTTTTTAAATCATTGCAAGCAAATACCGAAGCCGATTGTGCTATCCATTACACCACAGGCCCTAAAATATTTAGTTTATTAATAAATTAAATAATATAAAGCTATAAAAAATAATAATACTCTTTTTATTTAATATTTTAATTTTGCTATTGTGCTAGGGCTTCTTCTTCCTAGGATTGGCCCATCAAAAACCTCAAAACCTGCTTTTTTTAAATTTTCCCTGACTGATTTTGCATATGAATATGTTGCTAAAAAACTTTCTTTTTTTATTAATCTTGCAAGTTCTTTAAAAAAGCTTTCAGTCCATAATTCAGGGTTTTTTTTAGGTGAAAAAGGGTCTAAAAAAACAGCATCAAACTTTATTGTTTTTTCATTAATTGTTTTAATAGTTTCAATTGCATTTCCTATTTTTATTTTTAAAAAAATATTCTTGTCTTCATAATAATAAGAATTTGTTTTTGGGTCATACTCTAATTTATTTATTATCCAATAATATTTAAGATTTGGTTTTAAATTATTAATTTTTTTAATTATCTCTTTGTCTTTTTCTAAACTTATTATCTCAATTTCACAATTAGGATTTTCATTTAAAGCAGATTCAATTGCTGTAAAAACATTATAACCTAATCCAAAACCAATATCCAATAACTTAAAACCTTTTTTTGCTAGTTCTTTTATTTTACAAGGCTTAATATATTTTTCAATTGATTCTTCAATAGCTCCTGATTTTGAATGATAATATTCTTGATATTCTTCATTATATAAAATAGGCGAATCTTTTGTTAGAAAAATATTAGAAAAATCTGTTTTAGTCATTTTTTAATTTTATTTATTGCATATTAAGTTATATTATTTATTAATTATCATTTTTTTCAAATTCTTCTCTTGCTAATTTAATCTCTTGATAAAGCCTTTCAATGAAGCCATATATTTTTTTCTTTTCATCATAATCTAATAATTTATAGTCATTTATAATCCTTAAATATAAAAAATAAGCTTCATTTATGTTTTTTTGTATTAAAAGATTTTCTGCTGAATTTATTTTATTATAAATATCTTTTAAATTTATTTTATCCTCCTTTGTTGTTTTTTCTTTATAAATTTCAGTATTATTCTTTTCTGCTTCTTCTCTTTGTTTTTCTAAACTTGAAGTTAATAAGACAATTTGCTTAAATTCTGATAAAAATGCTTTGAATTCTTCTTTTGAAATAGATTTGCCAGAAAATTCAATTTCAGTAGATTTATCAAAAAAGTTTATAAAAACATTTTTAAAAGTCTGGCTTACTTTTCTAGAGTTTATTTCCTTAATTAATTCTTCATAAGTAAATTCATATCTTAAATTAAACAATGTTTTAAAATATCTCCTTATAACTTGGGATAATAACAAAATTAACTTTTCTTTATCTTCTTTTTCAATTAATTCCTCTATTTTTCTTATACTATCAAAAATAGATTCTGAAACACTTGCCTCTAAAATTAATTTTTCTTCATAATATTTTTTTTTCCTTTTTTTTAAATAACTTAGAAAATAAGGATAACTTATTTTTCCTGTAGCTATTAATAATGAAATAAGTATAAAAATAATAATAAAAAAAGCATAGTTAATATTATTTTTTAGTGGTTTTTCAGTTTCTAAACAAGGCAAACAAGAGCCTCCACAATCAGGAATATCTGTTAATCCTTTTGTGCAATCTTCATTATTATTGCATATAAAATCAAAACATGTTTCTTGTTCATAAATACAAGGCAGACAAGAGCCGCCGCAATCAACTTGTTTTGTTAAATTAAAAACACAATCTTCGTTATTATTGCATATATTATCATAACAATTACCGCAAGGTGGACAAACTCCTCCGCAATCAATATCTTCTTCGTTTTGCCCTTTAAAACCATCAAAACAAGTGCTTTCAAAAATACAAGGTTCTGTTAAATTAGGCTTTCCAAAATTTATAGAGCAATTGTTTAAATCAAAGCATTCTCTTCTTTTTAAATTATCTGGCTCGCATTTTCCAAATGGCTTGCAATACCACATTGGCAAACAAGTTAAAGAATTGCCTGTTTTTCCGTTGCTTGAGCTTGAGCTTGAGCTTTTTTGTGCAGCATTAATTTGATTTGGGCTTACAACTATTTTTATTAAATTGCTTGTTGTATTTGCATAATAAGGATCCCATGCTATAAAAGTTATAAATTCTTCACCTGTCCAGCCTTGTATAGGTGTAAAAGTAACTATGTTATTAGAATCAATACTTACTAAAATATTATTTAAGCTATTTGGAATTGTTGTATAACTTAATAAATCATAATCTGCATCAAAAAAATATTCATCTAAATCAAAAGAAACAGAACTATCTTGAACAAAAGTCTGATTAGGAATTATCTTTATTAAAACAGGAGCATCATTTACATTTATAACTGTTAAATTAAAAACACCATAATCATAATTATTGTTGCAATTTGAATTATCCCAAACAGTTAATGAAAAGCTGTAATTGCCTATAAAAGAAGCATTAGGTGTGTAATTTATTTTATTATTTATTAAGTTTATTTGTTTTGGTCCTGAAATAAAATATAAATCCCATAAAAATGAATTATTGTCTTGATCTGTTGCATTTAATTCACAATAAAAAGTCTCATCTTGTAATATTGAATTATTGCAGGTATAATTAATTTTAGGTTGGTGATTTATGCAAAATTTTATTTCTGCCGGTGCTTTAATAGTAAAATGATTTAAATTCAAATAAGGATATACTTTATAAAATAAAAAGCTAATAGTTATTATTTGAAAAAACAAATAGAAAAAAACAATAATAACTAATAATTTATATTTAGCCATTATTTAGAATAATTAATTTTTATTTTATAAATTCTGCGATTTTTCTTTTTTTTATTATAGCTTTTAATTTTTTTTATTATTTTTTTTATTTTTCAATACTTCTTTTTCTACTTGAATTAAAAAGTCCATAAGCTCTTTTATTCTATTAATATTAAAAGTAGGATATTCTCTTTTTAAAAGCAAATAATTTTTATAATCTCTTATTATATGCTTAATTTCAACTATTTTGTGAGTATTTTTATTACTTTTCAAAACATAATTTTCATATTTTTTTAATTTATTTATATCATAATTTTTTAAATCTTTATGCTGTAATTTTATATATGTTCTTGGCTGACCCCAATTTGAGCCATGATCTCTGCTTACATAGTGAATTTGAAACCAATTGTTTTTATAATAACCCTCAAACTTTGGATGGGGAAAACTGCCTTCTAAATATTTAAAATCCAATGCTTTTGCTAATTTATAAATTCTTCTATAAACAAAAAAATACATAGAAAAAAAGAAAAATAAAACCAAAAAATACAAAAAGACTACTGCTCTAAATAATTCAGGGATAATTATTTTTTTATAATAAAAATAAAAAATCAAAACTAATGCAAAAGTGGATAAAATAAAATAAACAATATTCAATAATTTATATTTTTTTATTATGAAATGTGTAATGTTTGACATTTTTTTAATATATACTTTATACTTTTATAATTTTTTTGTTTTTGAGATTTTATTTTTTTGATTTTATA
>JAWBPL010000093.1:0-3736 GCA_038825025.1 Candidatus Woesearchaeota archaeon
TGAAAAAAGAAGAATTATTAAAACATAGGGATGTAATTGAAATTGTGCATAATAAATAATAAAATTTAGTTATAAAAATACTAAAAAAATAAAACAAATAAGAGGTAAAAATGTTAAAAGCTGTTATCTTTGATAATGATGGTGTTTTATCTGATGCTCATTCAGAGATAAATAAATTATTTACTGAATTGATAAATAAGAATTTAAAATTAAATATAACAGAAAAAGATTTTGCAAAACATCCTGGAATGAGGTTTGAACAAAAAACAGAATTATTTGCAAAAGAAAAAGGTTTGAAAATTTCAAAAAAGGAAATTGATGAATTAATTGAAAAAGGAAGGGATATTTATTATAAAGATATTATAAAAATGATAAAACTTTATCCTGGTGTTGTTGAATTATTAAAAGAATTAAAAAAAAATAATATAAAAATTGGCTTAGGAACTAATGGTAGCAAAAGAACAATAACAAAACTTTTTGACAATTTTGGCTTGCATGATTATTTCGATTCTATTGTAACTTTTGATGATGCTTCACAAGGAAAACCTCATCCTGAAATTTTTTTAAAAAATGCCGAAAACATGAAAGTAAATCCACAAGAATGTGTTGTTGTTGAAGATTCTATTGAAGGCATAATAGCAGCAAAAGCAGCAAAAATGAAAGTAATTGCTGTTCAAACAACCTTAAAAAAAGAACAGTTAAAAGATGCTGATTTAATTGTAGAAAGTATTAAAGATTTGAATATTGAAAAAATCCAAAGTTATTCTGCTTATTCTAAAATAAAAAAAGAAATAAAGATATATAATGAAAATGATAAAAGGCATAATCTTTGATATGGATGGTGTTATTATAGATTCTAATTCTTTTCATTATGAAAACTGGAATTCTGTTTTTAAAGAAAAATTTAATATTGAAATTCCAAAAGAGGAATTTGCTTCCAGATTAGGAGAAAGTGCGATTCATTTTACTGAATTTTTTGTAAAAAAATATGAAATTGATAAAAAATATAAAATAACTGCTGATAAATTATTGCCAGAAATAATTGAAAAATATAAAAATATTAGTCATTTAAAATTAAAAGAGGGTATTAAAGAAAAACTGCCTGAATTAAAAAAAAGCTATAAAATAGCATTAGCAACAGGAGCTAATAAAGATTGGGCTTTAAAAGTTTTAGAGCATTTTGATATAAAAAATTATTTTGATTTTGTAATAGCAGGAAACGAAGTTAAAAGAGCAAAGCCAGAGCCGGAAATTTTTATTAAAGCAGCACAAGGATTAAAGTTAAAAGCAAATGAATGTGTTGTTATTGAAGATGCAGAATTAGGAATAATAGCTGCAAAAAAAGCTGGCTGCTTTGTAATTTCTATTCCAGATGAAATGACAAAAAAACAAGATCATGAATTGGCTGATTTGCAACTAGATTCAATAAAAAAACTAGATTTAAAAAATTTAAAAGATTTTTAATTTTAATAAGATTAATTAAAAAATTAATTAAAAAAATTTTTGATTTGTTCTTTATAATTATTTGAAATAATTATTTCCCAATCATCTGGAAAGCATCTTTTATAATTTTGCCAGGCATATCTTTCATCTAAAAAGATAATAATCCCTTTATCTGTTTCTGTTCTAATACATCTGCCTGCATTTTGTAATGTTTTATTAAAAGCAGGAAATAAATAGCCATAGTCCCAGCCTTTTTTGAATTTTTTATCAAAATATTCTATTAAGGATTTTGTTTCTAAATCCGGCTGGTTTAAAGGCAAGCCTACAATAATTACAGCTTTTAAAAAATCTCCTGGCAAATCAATTCCTTCGCCAAAACTGCCTGAAGCTACTGCTAATAAAATAGAGCCTTGTTCTTTATAACTTTTAAATTCATCAATCATTTCTTGCTTTTCTATTTTATTTAGATTAGGCTTTTCTTTTAAAAAGATTTTATTTTTATTTAAAAAAGTAAAAACTTGATTTAATATAAAATAACTTGGGAAAAAAACAGCAATATTTCCTTTTATAATATCAAATAATTCATTTAATGTTTTTGCTATATTATTAAATTGCTCTTGACTTCTTGCTTCATATTTTGTTGTTGTTTTTGGAATTATCAAATTAAGCCTGTTTTTTTTTGGAAATTGATCTTTAAAAACAAGCTCTTGGCAATTTTCCAAGCCTAATAATTCTTTATACATTGATGTTGGCAATAAAGTTCCAGACATTAAAATTGTAGAATAAGTATTATTAATTATAGAACTTGAAACAACACTTGGGTCTAAACACCTATAAGATAATTGAGTATAAGTTTCATTATTATCTAATTCTTTTATAGAGATTATTCTAACAAAGCCATCATCTTGGCCAAGCCAAATTTTTAAAAATCTGGCAATTGAGCCTATGTAAGATTGTTTTTGCAATTCTCTTATTGAGTCTGCAACATATAATAAATCATCAATCATTTGCACATAATCATATTTTCCTGAAAAATATTTTAAAAAAGCTTCTTTTGTTATTTTTTCTTCGTGCTCTTTTTTTTTATTTAAATCAAAACTTTCTGTTAAATTATTTAATGCAGACATTATATCATTTAATATTTCAATTGTGGTTTCATAACCAAATCTTTTTGCTTCTTTTATTGCTCTTTTTATTGTTATGCTTGACAAATATTCTGAGGCTAAATCTTTTAATCTATAAGGCAGATTATGAGCTTCATCAACAATAACAATAAATTTTTCTTTTTCTTTTGAGATTTTTTCTAAAAAATTATCACTGACATCTGGACTGAATAAATAATAATAATCAGCAATTATTACTTTTGCATTTTTTGCTATGCCCAATGAAATTTCATAAGGACACATCATTTCTATTTTAGAATAACCTATAACTTCCTCAGTTGTTAAAGGGTTTTTTGATAAATTTGCAATTACGGAAGAGGCTTTCATTGTAAATTGGCTTTGCCCCTTTCTTGTGTTTAAATAAAAAGGGCATTTTTTTTCCTCTCTTAGTTTTTTGCAAAAATTAATGAAATCAGAGCTATACATTTTATCTGATCCAGAAATTAAACAAAGCCATTTTTTTCCAATTATTGAAGAAACAGAAAAATCCAGATTGAATTTTTCTTTAATTAATTTTAATGTGTCTATGGCAATTTTATGCTGTGTGTGCCTTGATGTTAAAAATAAAATTGTCAGATTTTTTTTAAAAGCATAAGACAAGCTAGGAGCTAATGTTGCTACTGTTTTTCCTAAACCTGTAGGGGCATGTATAATTAAATTTTTTTTATACAAAAGAGCATTTTCAACATTTAACATTAATTTATTTTGCTCTTCTCTTATGTTTTTGTATGGAAAAAGAAGCCTTTTTTTAAGTTGTTCTTTATTATCTTCAAAGTTTATATTTTTATTTAGATTTATATTTTTATTTATATTATTTTTATTTATTTTATTTAAATCAAAATCAGACATAAGTTTAAATATAAAAATTAATCATTTTTAAAAATGTCTTTTTTGGAAGATTTGTGTTTAAAACTATATACTATAAGTTTACTGTCTTTTTTTGCTATTGGTATCAATAATAGTTTGGGTAATTACTCTTTTTTTGATTATGCTATAGCAGGAACAATTTTAATAAGCAGTTCTATTATATTAAGCTATTTTGAAAATAAAAGAAGAAATGAAAAAAAAAACAATTTATAAAATATTCAATCTTTCCTATTTCTTTTGGTGTTATTAGCTATGCTTTGGGA
>JAWBPL010000094.1:0-3563 GCA_038825025.1 Candidatus Woesearchaeota archaeon
TATAAGATGCTAGCAATAAAAACAGAACTAAAAAATGCAGAAACAATAAAAAAATACTTGATAGATAAAAATCTTTTGCAGAGAAACATCAAACCATTAAAAGATGAGAATTTTATTTATTTTCCAATAAAGGAGAAATTTTCTTTTGATGAAAAAATAAAAAATAAAATAAAAATAAATTTTACAGAAAAAGAATTTCAGGAAAACAAAAAAATTCTTGATTATAAAGATCTTTTAAATTTTTCTCAAGAAAAGAAACAAGAATTGCCAAGTTCCTATGATATAATAGGTGACATAATAATTATAGAATTAAATGGATTTACAAAAAAAGAAGAACAGGAAATTGGAAAAGCACTTTTAAATGTAAATAAAAACATAAAAACAATCCTAAAAAAAGCAGGCTTTTTTTCAGGAGAATTCAGGACAAGAAAGCTTACTTATATTTATGGCGAAAGAAAAAAAGAAACAATACACAAAGAAAACAATATTAAAATAAAATTAGATGTTGAAAAAGTTTATTTTTCTCCAAGATTGAGCACAGAAAGAAAAAGAATATACGAGCAAATAAATAAATCACAAAAAAAAGAAAAAATCTTAGTAATGTTTTCTGGCTCAGGAATTTATCCAATAGTTATATCAAAAAACACAAATGCAAAACTAATTTATGCAATTGAAAAAAATCCTATAGCACATAAATATGCAATTGAAAATCAAAATTTAAATAAAACAAAAAATATTATTTTCATTAATGGCGATGTTAAAAAAGAAATTCCAAAACTAAAAAAAATAAAATTTGACAGAATTCTAATGCCTCTGCCAAAAGGAGCAGAATCTTTTTTAAATTTAGCATTTTCAGTTTCAAAAAAAAACACAATAATACATTTTTATGACTTTGAGCATGAAAATGAAATAAAAAAATCAGAAGAAAAAATAAAAAAAATTGCAAAAAACAAAATATTTTATAAAATAAAAGATATTGTAAAATGCGGCCAATATTCACCAGGAAAATACAGAATCTGTGCTGATTTTATTATTACAAAAATAAAAAAATAATTTTTTACTTTTTTTGAAAATTAAATATGAGGATTTTTCATATAAACTCTTTTTCCTTCATTTTCTTCTACAATTTGATTTAATAATTCTAAATTATGTATTTTGTTCATACAACAAGAAGCACCACCCATATATCTTAAATGTTCAACAGAAGCATTTCTTGGTTGAATAACAAAAATTCCTCTTCTTTCTAATCTTTTTGATAAAGTTGGAGAAGCATAAGTAACAACAAACCTTTCTTCTCCATAAAAACAATAATCATAAACAAAAAAATTTGGTGCTAAATTTTCACTAGATAAAATTAAATAAGAATTTAAGTCTGATAAAATTCTTTCTAATAATTCTTGATTTTCTCTAAAATAAGATTCATCAACAACAAAAAGATTTTTCCAAGGAACATAGCCAATAACTAAATCAATATGTTTATGTCCTTTATAGGGCATTATATAAACACTTTTTAATCCAAATGCATTTTTTAATTCTTCTTGAAATGAAAAAACAGATTCTTGATCATTCAAATTATAAACCTGTCCTTGAGATACTAAACAAAAATCATTTCCAAAAACATAATTTCCGCCTTCCCAAATTGCATAATAAGGTTTTTCATTTATTCTTCTTTCTTGGTTTGGAGCATAAACACCATTATTATAAACCCAATCATCTTTAGGCCATTCACTCCATGTTCTTACAAAATCAATTTTAGCATCTAAAAGTGCTTGAGAAATATTTTCGCCAATATGTGTTGATGGCTTATATATTGAATTGCCAGAACCAACTAAAATTAAAGGTTTTGTTGTTTCTGAAATATATGTTTCAATAAACTTTTTATCTCTATAAATTTTTATCTTTTGAATATCAACAGTCATATTATATATTAAATAATTTTATATTTAAAGATATATATTAAAGACATATTAAAAATGTATGCTCGGTAGTTACTACCTTCGGTCATTTAATCCCTGGGTGTTCACTTCGTCATCGCATACATATAATAATAAAAAAAGCTAATTTATAAGAATAACTTTTTTATAAATAGAAAGAAAAATAGAAATGAAAAAAAACAAGAAAATAAAAAAATAAACTTATAAAAAGATTATCCAAATATATTTACAAAATCCTCGTTTTTTTCTTCGTTTTTAATCTTCTTTATTGAATTTAAAAAATCTTTTTCATTAACAAATGTTCTATCTTCTCTTATTGCGAAATAGCCTGCTTCTGTGCAAACTGCTTTAATTTCAGCTCCAGAAAAGCCTAAAAGCATATTCAAAATTTTCTCAACATTCACATTTACTAATTTCATCTTTTTAGTATGAATATTAAATATTTGCTTTACACCTTCTTTATTAGGCAAAGGCACATAAATTAATCTATCTAATCTTCCTGGCCTTGTTATTGCAGGATCCAAAATATCTCTTCTGTTAGTGCAGCCTATAATTTTTACATCTTTTAATGGAGAAAAGCCATCTATTTCTGCCAATAATTGCATAAAAGTTCTTTGTACTTCTCTTTCTCCGGAAGTTCCAATATCAACCCTAATAGAAGCTAAAGCATCAATCTCGTCTATAAAAATAATAGAAGGAGATTTTTCTTTAGCTAAATCAAAAATCTCCTTCACAAGTTTAGCCCCTTCCCCAATAAACTTTTGAACCAATTCTGAAGCAACAACTTCAATAAAAGTGCTTTTAGTGGAATTTGCAACTGCTTTAGCCAGTAATGTTTTTCCAGTTCCTGGCTCTCCAAAAAGCAAAATTCCTTTAGGAGGTTGTATTCCCAATTTTTTAAAAAGTTCTGGCTTTTTTAAAGGCAATTCAACAACTTCTTTTATTTCTTTTATTTGGTTTTCCAAGCCGCCAACATCATTAAAAGTAATTTCTGGTTTTTCAATAATAATAAACTGCTCAACTGGAAAATATTTATTTTTATCTAACTTTTTTACAACATTCAAATTTTTTTGATCAACTAAAACATTATCTCCTGAAGCTAAATCTTTTACATTATTTGAAATATTAACAAAAAATTGGTTTCCATTAGGAATTTTTATTATTGCATTTTTTTCATTAATAACTTCTTTTAATTCGCAAACCATTAATGGAGGAGCTCTTAATCTCTCTATCTCATTTCTTAAATGTATAATAGTTTCTTTAAGAATTTTGTTTTCTTCCTCAAAATCAGAAGATGGATAATACATTAAATTCTGTTCTTTACTAGAATTACTATCCATATATTTTTTTAGATAAGCTTTATATTAATAAAGATTTTGGATTTTTTCGTCTATAAAAAAAATAAATTTATTAACTTTTTTATTTTTCATTTTAAAAATTTTTTAAAATCCATACTTTAAATTTTTTTAGAACATAATTTTCATAAAAAAATTATCTTAAAATTACTAACTCCTTTTTTGATTTTGTTAAAATTTCAATTTTATTTTTTTCATATACTAAAGTGTCTTCAATTCTTATACCATATCTATTTTCAAAATAAATTCCTGGCTCAATAGTAAAAACCATATT
>JAWBPL010000095.1:0-3519 GCA_038825025.1 Candidatus Woesearchaeota archaeon
TGCATTTCCATTATCTTTAATTTCAAATTCAAAATAACCACTGCCACCAACATCCTTTGATTTTCATATCCATAGGTCATTATTGTTGCATAAAAACCTTCTTTTTGTTTTTTCAATTCTGGAAATTTTTTTAATATTGTTGTATCAATTTTTTCATCTATTTTTAAATTATTAACTTCATCATTAATTATACATTTTGAAGCTTGGTTTTTATCATCAAACTTACAAGTTAAAAAAGAATTATCTTTTATTCCATCTCCGCTTATTAAACTAATTTTTTCAGATTCTTCATTTTTATTAATTTGATATTCAAAAGGATTAAACCAAAATCCCTCATCTTTTGTAAAAACTTCAATTCCTTCTGTTGAACCATGACATTCATTATTATAATAACACAATAAATCTTTTTTAACTTGTTCTACACAAAGATTATAACATGATGTTTTTTTATTATTCTCTGAAATTGTGTTTCCTTTATTATCTTTGACTTCCATATTAGAACTAAATGTTTTTTCTTTATCATCTTCATCCCAATCTTTTATTAAATCTTTACACTCTTTATTATTTGTTTCATCTATTGCATTATATTTTTTTGATTCATCAGGATAATTACAAGTTGCATTTTGCATTAATTCTGGCAATAAATATAATTTTTCATTTTCTTTATCAAAATTAATCCAGAAGTTTTTATAAACAGGGTCAACAGGATGCCTGTAAATATTTTCCATTGTTATTTTTATTTGATTATTTTCTTTTTCATCATCAGAGCAACTAACAACAGCAATTGGTGTAAAATGATCTGCTAATGCCTTATAATAATAAAATTCATTATCTTCTTCAACTTTTAAATTTTCATAAGTTCTCCATAAATCAGATTTCTTATCATACCATGCAATTTTAAAGTTTTTTGCATTTCTATCTTTTAAATCTTCTTTTCTTAATTTTATTCCTATCTCAACAGGATCATCCAAGTAAATATCATTAGGCAGAACTTCATAAACAACATTGCTCACAACAACATTATTTTCTAAATTGTCAAATTTTTTCTCTCTTAATTTTATATAAATGTTCTTAATTTCATTATTTTTTTTATCTAAAAAAGTAGTATCTTTATTTGCAGTTATATATAAATAGTTATCATCACTTATTAAAACACTGTCTTTTTTTAAAATTCCATTTATATTAAAAAAATTTTTTCTTTTTAACGAATATTGAAATTCACTAATTCTAGTTTTTTGATTTTGATAATTTATTTCAATTTCAAAAATTAGATCTACAAATAATTTTTCATCATTTAATATAATATTGGCTTTTGGTTTTTCATATTTAATAATAAAACCTTTTCTTGCAGAATTTTGATCTACACAAAAAACAATATTCTCTTCTAGAAATCTTTTTATCTCTTCATTAACAAAACCATATTTAGAAACTGCCTTTATAGTATTATCTTCTAAACACTGATAAATAAATTCTTTTATATTTGTCTTTATATCTTGATTGAAATTTATAGTTTCTTTTTTTGTAAAATTAAAATTTGTTTGTAATGAAAGAACTAAAAAAATAATAATCAATGAAATTCCAATTATAAAAAAATAAGAAAGTTGAGATTTTTTTGCTTTTATATATCTTGTAATTAATTTTTTTTTCATTAAAAATAATATTTACTTTATTCTTTAAATTATTTTCTAATTTTTTAAAAATTAAATTAAATTAATTCCATCAAATTTTAGCTCTGCTTCTTTATTTTTTTTTTCATGCTCTTTTAAATAATCTTTCGCATAATTTTCAAACAAAGGAATTTTAACAGGAATTGCAAATTTCGTGAAATTGCTTGTAATTATTGCTTCACCTTTATCTAATGAGGCAATTGCCCTTGCATCTTTGCTTAAATCTTGTGATGCTGATTCTATTATTGCTTGTCTCTCTTGCTGCATTTCAATTCCTAAAATAATTTTAGTATTCATGTTTGCTAAAATCTCTCTTGGAATTAATGAAGGCAATTGAGTTATTGCTGTTAATCCTATTTTAAATTTTCTTCCTTCTCTTGCTATTGTTGAAAATATATTTGAACCTTTTTCTAAAACTTCTTTTCCTAAAACTCGTGGAGCTTCTTCTAAAATAATATTAATAATAGGTTTATCTTTTAATGAGCCATCTGACTTATAATTTTTATATCTATTGAATATTTCTGTTGTAATCAAACTGCCAATTAAAATTTCAATATTTCCAGAAAAACTAGAAGTATCAATTATTACGATTTTTCTTTTTTCTAATTCATTGCAAATATCTTTGATTGTTGTTTTTCCTAAGTTTAAATCAAAAATCCCTTTTGGATATATTTTTATGGAGTCAAAGTCAATGTCCAATAATTGAGAGAATTTTCTTTTTAGAACTGCTAATGTAGATTCATTAATCTCTGATTTTGTTTCTTTTTCTAATAATAATGCCTCAATCCAATTTTCATTATATTCTCTATAATAAACATTAATAGCTTCTTTTTGTGCAGTTGTTAAATCAAGAGAGCCGTCAAAATGATACGGCAGTAATTGTTTTAAATTTATTTTTAAAGTTCTTTGCCCTGCAGGAACATTACTAGGTGTATAATAAACCAATTTCTTGCTGTGGTGGTCTTTTAATCCTAATTTGTTTCTGCCGTAGTATTCATCATGAGGATCTAAAACTAAAATTCCTGCATAATCTTTATCCAATAAATCCCAAAGCATTACATAAGTTAAATTTGATTTTCCTCTGCCAGTTGTTGCTGGAATTAGAATATGATGGCTTAAAACATCGTCTCCTTTTAAGTAAATTGGAACATCTAAAACTTTTGAACCTGACCTTAAATTTCCTAAAAACAAAGAATTTTCAGGCATTGTTAAAAAAGCTAAATCTTCTTTTTTAATTTCTCTTAATTCAGAAAAAAAATCAGGCAAATTTTTAGCTAATTTTATTTTATTATCATCAATAACTAATAAATTTTTTAAAATAGCTAAATTATAGCTTCTTAACTTTTCATCCATAAAATATAATTCAGAATTTTCCTCTAATTTTAACCCGCTGATTAATTCTAGATTTTGGCTTGATATTTGGCTTCCATAAATTAAATCATAAACTTGAAAAATTGTTTTTGATTGTTTTTTATTTTTTAAATCATGATTATTTTCATTTAAATTTTTATTATCTGCAATTAATAATTCTCCAATTTCAATTTCAGAATATGATTTTTGCCTTGCAATTATTTCTCCAAATTTGCCAGAAATAATTATCCCTTTAATTTTATTTTCATTCATATTCTAAAAAAAATAAATACAACTTTAAAATATTTAGAAAAAATACCTATTAAATAATTAAAAAAAAAATAAAAAAAATTAGAAAAAGAAAAAATTTCTCTTTTTATTTTCTGCCTCTTGCCATTTTGGCTCTAGAGACATCTCCTTTTGAATCAACAAAGTATAAATAGCCTTTTTCTTTTTTCACACCAACTTTTGCTACTTTTTCTACTTTTTGTTTTCCTTTTTT
>JAWBPL010000096.1:0-3506 GCA_038825025.1 Candidatus Woesearchaeota archaeon
AGAAAAAAGGAATTTCTAAAGCAAGAATTAGAAAAGCAAAACAACAAAGACAAAAAGGTAGAAGAATTGGTCAAGGTTCAAGAAAAGGAAAAGCAACAGCAAGAAGCAATCCTAAAAGAGTATGGATAAATAAAATAAGATTACAAAGGTCTTTTTTAAAAGACTTAAAATCAAAAGGAAAAATAACACAACAAGTTTATAAAGATTTATACTTAAAATCAAAAGGTGGATTTTTTAGAAGTTTAAGGCATATTAAATTATATTTAACAGAAAGAAAATTGGTAAAGAAGGATTAAAATGGTAGAAAAATTATTTAATGTTCCCTACAGAAGAAAAAAAGAAGGAAAAACTAATTATGTAAAAAGATTGGTTTTATTAAAATCAAATCTTCCTAGATTAGTAATCAGAAAATCAAATAAACATATGTTAGCACAAATCATTACTTTTTCAGAAAAAGGTGATCTTGTTTTATTTTCAGCAAACACAAAAGAATTAACAAAGTTTGGCTGGAATAAAAATACAAGCAATACACCTAGTGCATATTTAGTAGGTTTATTATTAGGAAAAAAAGCATTAAAAGAAAACAAGGATATGGAAGTTGTTGTTGATTTAGGCTTACAAGCACCTATTAAAGGCTCTAAATTATTTGCAGTTGTTAAAGGTGCTTTAGATGCAGGCTTAAAATTAAATTTTTCAGAGGAAGTTTTTCCTGATGAGAAAAGGCTTTTTGGAGAGCATAATAATACAAAAGAATTGTTATTAAGTGTAAAAGAAAAGATATTAAAAAATTAATTTTAAAAACTTAAAATTTAAAAAAACAAATAATAATAATCAAATAATAAAAAAAAGATAATATAAAAAATAAAAAGGATAAAAATGACAGATGAAATTAATAATATTCCAGAAGAAAACGAAATTGAAGTTTTAGTAGATGAAGAAGCACCTATTGTTATTAATGAAGGTGAATGGAAACCTAAAACAGAATTAGGAAAAAAAGTCTATAATGGCGAAATTACAGACATAAATTTTATTTTAGATAATGGTTATGTTATTTTAGAAAAAGGCATTTTAGATAAATTATTGCCTGATTTGCAATCAGATTTATTGTCAATAGGTCAAGCAAAAGGAAAATTTGGCGGCGGTAAAAGAAGGGCATTTAGGCAAACACAGAAAAAAACAAAAGAAGGAAACAAGCCTAAATTTGCAACATTAGCTGTAGTTGGAAATAAAAAAGGTATTTTAGGATTAGGCTATGGTAAATCTAAAGAAACAGTTCCAGCAAGAGAAAAAGCAATAAGAGATGCAAAATTCAATATCTTTAAAATAAGAAGAGGTTGCGGCAGTTGGGAATGCGGTTGCGGCGAGCCACATTCATTGCCTTTTACAGTTGAAGGAAAATGCGGTTCTGCAATTATAAAATTAGTTCCTGCTCCTAAAGGAACTGGTTTAAGAGTAGATAAAGAAATTGCTAAAATTTTAGAATTAGCAGGAATTAAAGATGTATGGTCAAGAACTTATGGCCAGTCAAGAACAAAAATAAATTTAATAAAAGCAGCTGAAAAAGCATTGAAAAAATTAATGACAACAAAATTACAACCAGTTCATTATCAAAGATTAAGTGCAATTGATGGTCCAACAGAAAAAGAAAAACAGGTGAATGAAAATGAGTAAATTAGCAGTAATAAGAATAAGAGGAGAAGCAAATTTAAGACAAGAAATTAAAGATACTTTTAAGCATTTAAATTTACTAAGAAAAAATGTCTGTGTTTTATTAGAAGACACACCTGCAAATAAAGGACAATTAAAAAAAGTTAAAGATTATGTTACATGGGGTAAAGTTTCAGAAGAAACAGAAAAAATGCTTTTTGAAAAAAGAGGACAACTTTATAAAGGCATTAGAGAAAATTATGTTGAATATAATGGGAAAAAATACAAAAAATATTTTAGATTAAATATGCCAAAAAAAGGATTTGGCTCAAAGGGAGTTAAATATTCCTTTTCAGTTGGCGGTGCTTTAGGTTATAGAGGCGACAAAATTAATGATTTAATTTTAAGAATGTTATAAGAATATTAAAATATTTCAAATAATATTTTTAACAAATAATAATCTTATTGAGGATGGTTTAAAATGCAAAATAAAAGAAGCAAAAGATCAAGAATTAGAGCTGCTAAAAAAACAGCAGGTCATGGTTCTAAAAAAAAGAATAGAGGCTCAGGACAAAGAGGTGGCTTTGGTAGATCTAATATTGGAAAAAGAGGAAGTGCTAAATTAATGAAAATCGGCAAAGGTTTAACACAGCAAGATTATTTAGGCAAATATGGCTTTAAATCTATTCAAAAAAAAGAAAATAATAAAGAAAAAGCCATTAATTTAGAGCAATTACAAAATAGATTATTAAATTTAGAAAACCAAGGTCTTGTAAAAAAAGACAATAACATCTATTTTATAGACTTAACAGAATTAGGCTATGATAAATTATTATCAAAAGGCAATGTTTTATATAATATGCATGTTAAAGTATCAAAAGCAAGCCAAAATGTTATTTCTAAAATAGAAGAAAAAGGCGGAAAAGTAGAATTACTTAACTAAATTTTATATCTTATTAATTTCTTATATTTTTATATTTTATAATTTATATTTTTATATTATATATATTAATTTTTTTTAATTAATTTTAAGATAATTTTAGTTATATTAAATATTAATATTAAATTTATATTAATAATAAAATAAAAGAAAAACAAAAAAAGAAAATTAAAAAATAAAAAAAAACAAGACAAAAAAGTTTAATATTTTTTAATTAATCTCTAGATAAGTTATATAATGCTTTTAATGCAACAACTGCAGCTCCTGGGGCAACAAATAATGTTATGTTGGCTAATAAAGGATCAATAATTTTTAACCATTCACCAACTACAGGAATAAAGCTAACTACTTTTGTTAATGTTACTGATAATGTGTTTGCACTTAATAAAAATGTTAAACTTGCCAATAAATACATTGATGCTTCTTTATCTGTAATGTTTAATAAGCCAACTACTAAACCTAGCAAGCCTAAACCCCAAAATAATTTTCCTGTTAATGCTGAAACTATTGATATAATTAAGCCTAAAATAAAAGCCCAAGGCCCAATTTTTTCTAATAATGATTTTTCTTTTTTTACCATTTTTTCCCTCCATTAAAATTGTATTATTTTGTATCTATTATATATACCTAGTTTTATAGTAATTTAAAATAGTAATTTAAATAAAAATATAAATGTTTTCATTTAAAAGTGGTTATATATTTAGAATAAATTTTAAGCTATATAATAAATCTCTTTTTAATTATATAACTTTTTAATAATATAACATTTCATTTAATCTATGTTTTAATTCATTAATTTTTATTCTTTCTTGTTTTGTTGTATCTCTATTCCTTATTGTTACGGATTTATCTTCCAAAGTTTCAAAGTCAATTGTAATACAATAAGGAATTCCTAATTCATCAGCTCTAGCATATCTTC
>JAWBPL010000097.1:0-3448 GCA_038825025.1 Candidatus Woesearchaeota archaeon
ATAAAGGAGATTGCCCAAAATGCGAGCAACAAGGTTTTATATTAGATTATATTAAAAAGAAATATAATAACACAATGATTTATGCTTTTGATATAAATAATGATAATAATGCATTAAAAACAATAAAAAACAAATATAAAATTGAAAAAACACCTGGCTTAATTATTAATGAAAATGTTTTTCAAAAATTTTTAGAAACAGAAGAAATTGAAGATCTTTTAATAAAAAGATGATGAAATTATTCTTTTATTTTTTAAAATTCAACTATTTTTACTATAAATTTCCTAGAAATTCATAAATCTCTATGTTTTGATAATAATATATTTTTTTGAAATATTTGCTTGTTTTTAATATTAATAAAATTCCTTCGTTTTCTTTTTTTCCAATTAGCTCTTTTAAATTTTCGTCTATAAAAATGTATTTAATATTATTTTCTTTTAAAAATGAAATAATTTCTTTTAAGTTTCTGGATTTTAATATTTTTTCACTATTTTCAATTTTTAATGTTTTTCCACTATTATAATAATTTAAATCAACATAAGGTGTTAAATTATAATAACTTAAAATATAGCCGTTTTTATAGTAATTTAATACAACTCTTGAATTTGAGCTATATTTATTGTTTTGTTTATTATTATTTTCATTATTTACTTTATTATTTACTTTATTATTTTCTTTATCATTATTCTCTTTATCTATAATATTTTTGTTTGTATTTTTTTGTTCATGATCAGAAAGCCATTCATATGCTAATAAATCTTTTTTTTCTAACATCTCTTTTTTTTGATTATTTAAAAAAGATAATGTGCTAAATAATAAGCCGCAAAATATCAATAATAAAACGAAATTTTTGAAAATGGTTGAGTGCCATTGGCTATCATTTATTTTTTTATATGAATATGAGGCAAAATAAGCCAATATCAAAGTTAAAAAAATAATAAAATAAAAGTAATATTGGGAAACCAAATATAAAAAAATAATTGTAATGTAGATTAAAAAATTTTTTTCTTTGTTATTTTTTATATGATAAATTAATCCTACTAAAGATAAGATTAATGTAAATATGCTAATTCCAATGTTGCCAAAATCGGATATTATATTAAAAGAATCTTTTATTTTTAGCATGCTGAATAATATGCTTGTAGTTAATATTATTAAAAAAGAAAAAACTTTTTTCTGAGAATTTATAGAATAAAACAAAGCTAAAGAAACAATAATAATATAAAAAAAATAAGGATTAAATAAGATTGCTAGAATAAAAAAAAATAATGTTAAAAAATATTTTTGATCTAATAGAAATAATAAACCAATTAAGAATAATAAAAATGAAAATATAAATTCATTTAAAAAAAGAAAAACAAAAATAAATGATGGGTTTAAAACAACAAAAAAAGAATAATTTTCTAAATTTAATTTTTTTTCAAAAATAATTATTATTAAAATTGTTGCTAAAAATAAAATAAAAGGTATTATCTTAATAAGAGGAAAAAAATTATGAATATTATCTTTAAAATTGCTGTTAAAATTATTATTAATGTTTTTTATTTTGTTTAGGTATAAATAATCTTCATAATTATATAATATATTATCTTTTATTAATGAAAGATAAAAAAACAAAATTATTAAAATGCTGAAATAAAGCAAAAATATTTTTTTTTGTTTCATTTTTTTTCTTAATTCAGATTATTTTTAAAAAATTTTAAATTACTTTTAATTTAATTAATAGTTTGGATCTTGCATTTATCTTTATTTTGCTTGTAAAGCTCAAAATTTTTTTCTTTTATAATTATATCAAAGCAGCTATCAATGAAATCTGTTTTTGTTATGTTATATTTTTCTTTAAATTTGCTGAATAATATATATTCTGAATTGTATTTGTTTAAAATGTTTAAATTTTCAATTTTAAGATTTTTATTATAAACATTAAATATATCTTTTGTTATTTCATTTATTTCTGAAATGCCTAAAAATTCATTATCTATTATGTTTTTTTTATTTCCAAAATAGGTTATTAAATGTCCATCTTCTGGCAATCCTAATATTGTTGAATTTTCAATATTTTTTAATAATTTATAATTTTCATAATAGCTATAATCATAATCCTTGTTTTTTAAAATAAAAATCGTTGGGATTGCCTGAAATATTATTAAGCCTAAAATTAAAGCAATATAAACTTTATATTCATGGTTAAATAATTTTGTTTTTTTGAAATTTGAAAAAAAGTCGCTCCAAAAAATACCAAATAACAGAATATTTAATATGCTTAATGAAATTATTGACAATCTGTAAGGTATTATTTTTTGAGAGCTTAAAAAAATTGTTGAGAAAAACAAGCTGATTATAAATAAAATGTTTTTATTTTTTGCATTAACTAAATAATTGTATATGGTATAAACACCAAAAAAAACCTGCAATAAGCCTATGCTTGTAATTAAAGAATAAATATCAATTTCCTTAAAGTATTGGCCTAATAATAATTCTGGAATGTTTTGCCATAAAAAGTTTATTTTATTTGCGATTATTCCATTTTTAAAAATTATAAAATTTGCCCAGAAAAAAAACAACAAAAAGAATAAAAAAAACTCTATCTTTATTTTTTCTACTTCTGTGTTTTCTATATAACTTAATAAATAGTAGATTAAAAAGCCTATTAAAAATATCATTGAATATTGTGAAGTTAAAACTAAAACTATTGATAAAAAAATAATTAAATTTGTGTTTTCTAAATCAAGTTTAATAAAAACATATGTCAAAAAAAGAAGCAATGGAAAAAATATTGAATAAATGTTTAATTTGTTGATTGTTTCAATTATATATAAAGGGAAAGTAGAAGCTAAAAATGTGCATATTAATGAAATGTTCCTGTTTTTTTCTATATGCGAAATAATCAAGTATATTGGAAAAACAATTAATGATGCAAAAAAATTATTTAATATCTTTAATATAATTATCTTATCAATATTTGAAAGGAATATTAAAAAAAATTTTGTTATCAGTGCCATAAGATAATAATAAAAAGGCATAAAATAGAATGTTCTCCCAGAATAACTTAAATCATCATACAATACTGGCTTTCCTTTTTCAATTATAGTATCTATCTGCCTTAAAGAAAAATAAGAATTGTCATCCTCAAAATAATTGCTTTGCAATGAATAAAAAATTCTAACAAAAAAATATATAAAAAAAATAGCTATTAAAAAAAAGTGCCTTTTTTTAAACTCAAAATTTTTCTTTTTAATATCTCTTTTTTTATCTTCATCAATTTTTTTATTTTCTATTTTTATATCTTGTTTATTTTCAATATTATCGCTTTTATCTCTATTTTCAATATCTTTGCTTTCCATGATTTTTTCTTCTTTAAAACCCATATCTAGTGATATTATTTATTGTTTTTTAATTTTTTCTAATTTTTTTATAATATCTAAAAAAAACACTAAATATAAAAAAA
>JAWBPL010000098.1:0-3430 GCA_038825025.1 Candidatus Woesearchaeota archaeon
GTAAAAATTGCCCATTTAAGATTTGCTCCTGTAAAATCTGCTTCTGTAAGAATTGCTCCTCTAAAATCTGCTTCTGTAAGAATTGCTCCTCTAAAATCTGCCCCCATAAGATTTAATTGAGGAGCAATTAAATTACTTAAATCTGCATAAGTAAAAAGATAGGTATAATTTTTATATGTTAAATACCTTATTAACTCCTGATATTCTGGATTTAATCTTAAATCACCACTTATTTTAGTTTCAGAAAAGTCTGTTTGACCATTTAATATTTTATTTATAAACTCATCTGGTGTTAATTTATTAGTCATAACAAAACAAAAAAAAAATAATATATAAATGTTTCTTTTTTATAGTAACAAAAATTTAATTTGTTTATTATATCAAAATAAGTTTTTTCAGATAAAAATAGTATTAAATTTTATTAATAATTTTTTTATTAATATTTTTTATTAATTTATATTTTTAATTAAACAAATGCAAATTAATAATCTATTTTATATCTTAAAAAGCAGGCAATCCCACCTAAAGAATCAAGTTTTTTTCCTGCTTCATTTTCAGAACTTATTATGTTAATAAAGCCGTTCATTTTTTCAACATTTTTCATTAAATTTTCTATTTCTTCAAAATTATTATCTTGTCTTTTTTTTAAAATAAAATCATCAGTTATTAATAATTCTGAAACAGAGCCTAAATTAACAGCATTTATTACATTTCTTAAGCCATATTCTGCCTTTCCATTTATTGAAATTTCTTTTAATAATAATTCAATTTTTTCCATTTCTTTTGCTATTTTTTCTTTTTTTAATACAGTTTTAGTTTCATCTCTTTTAATAACTTCGTTTATGGCATTTATACTAACACTTGAGCAAGTTGCATAAACTACTTTATTTTTTAATTCTGTGTTTTTAATTTCTTTTTCTAGATATTCTTTCCAAAAATTTGGCGAAGCTAAAATTATGCTTGAAAAATTATATTTAATATTATATTGCTCTAATTGCTCTTTTATTTCACTAAAAAAATTTTTTGTTTCAATTTTCACATCAGCTTTTTTTGGCATATTTCCTTTAATTTCAGAAAGAATTTCAAAACCATATTTTTTTAATAATGCAAAAATAGCCTCCTCTCTTTCATATACACAAATTAAAATTTTTTCTTGGTTGTTGTTTTCAGCTTCTTCTAATTTTTCCAATTGATATTTTAATATTTCTTTTTTTTCTAATGTGAATTCAGAATTTTCTTCAATGTTTATTGTATGATGGCTTCCTATTGGAATATCTTCAGGAGCTTCTTTGATTATGCCAGAAACCCTTAATATGTTTGAATATTTTGAAAATTCAATTTTTTCAACTTCTATTGTAATAATAGCAGGTTTTTTTATTACTTTTTGATTTTCAGAATCATTTCCCAATTTTACTTTTCTATATGTAAAGGATTTTAATAAGTCTCCTTTTTCAATAATATATGTTAAATACCATAAATCATCTAAATTTTCTATTTTTAGTTTTAATATGGCTTTTTTTAAATCTTTAAAAATTATTTTCATAATTATCACAATATCTTATTTTTTTATTTTATCTTGTTTTTATAGTTATTTTTAATTTTTATTTATTTTTATTTTATATTTATTGCTTGACTTTATATTTAATATTTATACCTTAAATGTTTTCTTTTAATATTATTTTTTCATTATTTTTTTTAATTATTTATTTGAAAAAGTATTTATTTAGTATTTATTTGAAAATAATAAGATTTATATACATAATTATATGTTTTTTTATTATGTTATTCAAATTAGATAATCTTTATATTAAAAATAAAATTATTAATAAGGATTATAATAATAAAATGTTTTATAACTATAAAAAGTTTAATAAAAAAGCCCAAGATGCAACAAATCCACAAACATATATTGCATTATTAATTTTTGTTATAACTATTGCATTGGTTGTTTATATTTTAATGATCCCACCAGCAGACAGAGCGGAATTATTAGAACAAAATAGAACTAATCCTTATGGAACAAAGAGTTCAATAAAAGTTATTTTAACAAAGCAAATAGGAACATTAAGTAATTTAATTGATAATGAGAAAAAATTAGATTTCCCAAGCTTTACTTTATTTTCTAGAACTGACACTATAACATTAATTGATTTTGATACTATTTATGTAAAAAAAAGCTTGTATGAAGAACAAAGCAGAAATATTACTTTTAGTATAAAAGATGTAAGAAATACTGATAATTATATTTTATCATTTACAATTCCTAAGCATAAAGGCATACTTACAATATTATTGAATGACAATATTTTAACAAGCGAGGAATTTCAGACAGAAAGCCCTCCTCCTATAAGATTGCCGAAAGATTATTTAAAAGAAAAAAACACCTTAGTTTTTAAAGTATCTGGTCCAGGAGCAGAATTCTGGAATTACAATGAATATTTAATAAAAAATTTAAAAATTTATGCTGATTTAACAGATAATAGCGGCATAATAAATAAGCAGATTTTTGTTTTGACAGAGCAAGAACAAAATAATTTGGAATCATTTTCTTTGTCTTTTGTTGCAGATTGTAAAGCTGGTGAAAATAGCCCATTAAGTGTTTATCTAAACAAAAGATTAATTTATTCAACAATTCCAGATTGCGGGCAATTAACAAAAGTAGCTCCACAAGAGCCAAGTAGATTAAAACAAGGTGAAAATGATTTAACTTTTAGCATTAATAATGGCTTTTATGATGTTTATGCAGTAGAGGCAAAATTAAAATTAAAAAAACCTATATATCCAACATATTATTTTTATATTGATGATGATACATTTTATAAAATAAAAAATAACCAAGTTGATATAAATATAACTTTAGACTTTACAAATGAAGAAGATTATAAATCTGGAGTAATATTTGTAAATGAGTATAAAACTGAAATAGACACGGATGAAAAATCTTATTCAAGGTTATTAAATAATTTCATTAGAAAAGGAAATAATGCAATTGAAATAAGGCCAAAATCAGATAAAATTGAAATTCTTGAAATGAATTTGATTTTAGCAGAGTAAAAGCAATAAAAACATTAGTTTATAGATTATTATTTTTAAAAAATTAAAATTTATAAAAATAAAAGTCATGACAAAAATGGTTTCAATACAAAGCATTAAGCAAGCAATATCAAATGTTTTTTCAAATAATAATAGAGCTTTGTTTTTAGCTTTTATTTTATCCCTAGTTTTATTTTTAGTTGATTTTCCTTTTCCTGGAAATAATATTAGGTTTGGTGGATTAGATTTTACAAAAATTAGTTTAAATTTAATACCAAGTATATTGAAATCTTTTTTAGTCTTATTTTTAGTTATTTTTGTAATAATTTATTTAACAAAAAAAGGACAAATCACAGAAGAAATTAGATATTATATTATAATTGCTGGTGAAATTACA